>NZ_JBFUHM010000049.1:0-33452 GCF_056402395.1 Peribacillus sp. P4_B1 | reverse complement strand
TCTAGGGGAGACCCCGCAGGCGAAAGCCGAGGAGGCTCCCCGACCGCCCGCGGAAAGCGAGTGCCTGGAGTGGAAAATCAACGGCCAAATTGTACAACTCATAAAAAATAGACAAACTCGATTTTCATCGAGTTTGTCTACAGTCTGAAAGGGCTAATTTATTAGTCCTTCTTTTATTATTTTGATTCCATTTATGCTTGATTTTTTTGTACGGCCGTACTAAAGTTAGTACATGCGTACAAATGATAAGGTAAATAAACAAGAAAATCGTTCTTTTATTGAAGAAACTAGACGTGCTCAAATTGTTGCCTGTGCAATTAAAGTAATTGCTACAAAGGGTTTTGTGAATGCTTCTATATCGGAGATTGCTAAGGAAGCTGGAATAAGTAAAGGGGTGATTTCTTATCATTTTTCCAGCAAAGATGAACTGATACAGCAGGTCGTAATAGAAGTTTATCATGCAGGTGCAATCTTTATGGAATCTCATATGAAAGGAAAAAGCACTGCAAAAGACATTTTAAAAGCTTATATTGAATCGAATTTAAAATTCATGGATGATAACCCCCAAAATATTATTGCTGTGACAGAGATTTTGGCCAATGCCCGCACGAAAGAAGGAAAGCGCCTCTATGATAGGACAGCAAATGAGCAAATATTAGCACCGATTATTCAGCTTTTACATCAAGGGCAACAAGATGGCAATTTTAGAACATTAAATGCTTTTTCTGCAAAGGTATTAGCAACCACTATTCGTAATGCTATTGATGGGGTTGGATTACAGTTAGCTTTGGATTCTGATTTGGATCTCGAATCCTACACAAAGGAACTGATAACACTGTTTGATTTAGCAACTCGAAAAGAAAATTAATTGTCCTTCAGCGGAATCTAAATTTGAAGAAAGAAGTGTTTTTATGCAAAGTAATAATAAATCAATTGATAATGCTATTGGTCAGGTAATCAAATTACAAATTATCTTTTTTGCGATGAGTATTCTGCTTTTAGTACTGGATTTTATATTTCGAGACAACATTAATGGATATGTATGGCTGCGTTCGGGGGGACTTGCCATCCTTTCACTGGTTTATATAAGATTTGGTTTTAAGTTAAAGGAAAGAAAGCGATCAGCGTATATACGTGTTATGATCATATCTATTGTGGGTGCTTTTGGTATTTATGCATTAGCAATTGGTGGTGGGGATGTATATCCATTATGGATGCGGTTAGAACAAGGGATACAAGGGTTATTGTTAATTATGATGATCATTATTCTTACACGTCCCAAAAATCGAATCGATTTTGCTAAGGAACAGAAATAAGAGAAAAAAGGAAAGCAAATGGTTTTGAAGTATACCGCAATCGGACGCTTTTCTGAATGAAGGATCAGGATCTGATTAATTACGGAAAACCAGCTAATATCTTGATGGGGGATTAGATGGTTTTATCACCGACCCCAAAATTATGAAAGCTATGAAACTTTCAACTTAATAGGTATTCGCTGGTCCATATCGAGTTCAAAGGTCCCGTATGGATTGACATGATGATAAAACAAAGGTGTTAATCCCCTAAAATCTTCGGGAGTCATTTTCTTCAGCCAATATTGGTTGTTGACATAAAGAACTTCTTGAGCCATTAAGGTATTCATATAGACTAAGCAATTTTGCAGCAATTGAAGTGATAAGGCAGACACCTCTTGATCCCCTATAGAATTGGAACGCATTTCACTGTTTTTTCCATGAAAAATATAGGTATTCACCGAGTTTCATTGTTCCACTGTATTTAATCCTTCATGAATCTCCCTACGAATCTCTAGCCATTTGTGTTCTGGTTCGTGCAATTGTATTTTACCTTGTGATTCCCTTAGGAAAGCTTCATTTTAATTTACGCGATAAACTGTATAATTGGATAGCGTCAGGAAAATGCGGATTTACAACGTTAAGGGAATTTCGATATTAAAAAACCCAATTTCTCAGCATTAAAATTGAGTGGGCTTTTTTCGTTACTCCATTAAAGCGCCCGATTGATGAATAAAAAACAATTCTTTTTTATTGATTGTTTTAAAGAATATTTTCCGGTAGATGTTTTTTAGCTAGTATTACTTGTTGCACATGATAATAAAAATTAATCTTGATATATTTTTTGAGCTTTCATATTTAAATCCATGATACTGATAATTTTGTTTTTTGTACATTTCTCTAGGAGTGTCTTCTCCGTCGGTTCCCTTGAAATATTAATTATTACAAATTATTGTCCCGTAATACGTTTTACTCCTTCTGTATCCAGAAAAGAGACCCAAACCCCTGTGATATCAAGGATTTAAGCCTTTGTTAGTTGATAACCTGTGAGGGATTCGAACCCACGACCCCTTCCCTGTCAAAGTCCGTGCCTCAATACAAAATCCCTATCCATGTTTTCACAGCCGTCGCTAGAATCAATAGAGCCAATATGACTTGCAGCACTTTTACATTCATTTTTTTACCGGCCATTGCCCCAAGCGGAGATGCTATTAAACTAGCAACAACCATGATCAATGCCGGATAGAAATCAACTTGCCCTGTTGAGATTTTCCCAGCTGTTGCACCAATGGATGAAATGAATGTGATTGCTAATGAAGACGCGATCGTAACCCTGGTTGGAATTCTTAAAACGATGAGCATGATGGGAACTAATAGAAAGCTCCCTCCAGCCCCGACTATTCCAGACCCTAATCCAACGATTAATGCAAGTATGGCCGCAAGCCATTTGTTAAAGGTAACTTGATCCAAGGGAATGTCATCTATGCCTTTCTTCGGAATGAACATCATGACAGCCGCTATCAAAGCCAAAATGCCATAGACGATATTCACTCCGCCTTCCGACATCGATTGTGATCCAAAGCTTCCAACCACGCTTCCGATTAGAACGCAGATCCCCATATAGAATATGAGCGTTTTATTTAAATGTCCGCTCTTACGATAGCTCCATACACCTCCGATGGAAGCGAAAAAGACTTGTACAGCACTTATCCCTGTCACATCATGGGCACTAAATGCCACTAAACCGAAGATGGGGGGAATAAACAGAAGCATTGGATAATTTATAATCGAGCCCCCGATGCCGAGCATTCCAGAAACATATGAACCTATAAAACCAATTAAAAAGATGGTAATGATAAAGATGATATCCATTGTACCTGCCTCCCTTAAAAGAAGGGAACCCTAATGGTTCCCTTCTCTTTATCAGCCTTTCCTGATCCAAAATTTCAGTATATCATTTTCTTCTACCGTTTCCACTAGTTCATGGCCACCGGATCTTGACCAAGCAGCTAAGTCGGCTTTAGCTCCTTTATCGGTTACATGTATTTCCAGCACTTGTCCGGTTTGCAAATCATTCATCGCTTTTTTCGTCTTAACAATCGGCATTGGACATGCAAGTCCCCTAGCATCTAACACTTTATCTGAAATCATTTTTCATCTCTCCTAATGGCTTCATTTTTTATCAGGTTTAGCGAACCGCACAACGATTTGGTCCGATTTCCATTTCGCGCTGTTTTTCATCATCGGGCTCGATTTTCCCCATATTGGTTTCGCGAATGTCTTGATAAGCATTCGGTTGAGGTGGTAAATTACCTGTTACCAGCTCTCTGAATTCTATTTCATCGGCAATGTTCATTCCATGATTTTCAGCAAACAGCGTTCCCAACTTTTTAGCGACACTTCCGTCTTCATTCAATTCATCAATGATCATGAAATGTGATGGCAATACGATTAACTCGTCCGATAGTTCCCTATAACGTGTATACAGTGTTTCTCTCAAGTCCCCTACCCAATCTTCAGCCAATCCCGCTAAGTCCGGTCTGCCAATGGAATCGATGAATAGTATATCTCCGGAAAGCAGGTATTTTCCATCGACCACAAAAGATGTGGAGCCAATGGTGTGGCCAGGGGAGTATAATGCTTCGATATCAATCGCTGAATGACCGATCTTTATCACTTTACCGCTTTCTAGTGGCTGATATTCAAAAGTTACCTCAGCTGCATCTTTTGGCGTCAGCCAGTAATCTGCATTTGTCCTTTCCGCTATTCGTCTTCCTCCTGAAATGTGATCGGCATGTAGGTGTGTATCTAGAACATGTGTAATTTTCACTCCGATACCATCGGCGAAATCAAGGTAGGCATCAATCATTCTTGTGGAATCAATAACGGCTGCTTCACCATTTGAAACGACCATGTATGATAAGCAGCCTTTACCAAGTCGCACAAATTGGTAAATTTCTCCGGCATTGGTCAACTCGCCGATTTTCACCGGTTCTAAATGTTCACTCCATGCTTTCATTCCACCCTTTAAGTAAGAAACATCCAATCCAGCTTCAAAAAGCATCTCAGCTACCATAACGGATGAGCCTTCCTTTGCACATACAACCAGGATTTCCTTATGTGCCGGAATTTGATCAATGATTTCTTCAACGCCATCCAGTAAATCGAAGTAAGGGATATTAAGGAATTCAAAATTCTCCCCTTCCATTTTCCACTCGTTAAAATCACTTTCATTTCGAACATCCAAAATGAATAAGTCCGTTTTATTGATTACTTTCTTTGAAACCTCCGCCGCTGTCATTGGATTAACTGCCATTATTTATACCCCCTATAGTATTTAACATTTCAAATTTTTTTACTTTAAAAGGATAAGGTTACATCAGCATCCTTAGCGAACTCTAAAAATGTGACCGCTCCACCCACTTCGATGCCGTCAACGAAAGCTTCTTTTTCCAACCCCATAACATCCATAGTCATTTGACACCCAATAAACTTAACGTTCATTTCCTGGGCCATAGTAACTAACTCTGGAATGGAAGGAACATTAGCCTTTTTAAATCCTTCGGCAAAATGATCTTTACCTTCAGGCATTGGCAGTTGTACATTTGCTTCTTTATGAATTAAGTTTAAGCCTTCGAAAGTAAAGAAAATGGCCACTTCTTGATCTGTTGCTGCCGCTGCCGTTGCGATGTTAAACACTTTATATGCGTCAAATAACCCACCATTACTTGCGATTATAGCCACTTTTTTAGACATGATATATTCCTCCATTTTAAGTCTCTTTTATTCATTCACTGATTTTTGTGTAGGACCATTCCACTGGCTCATGCCAGGTTCAACATTGAATACCTGTTCAAATCCAGCTGCCGTCAGTTTTTGTGCAGCCAGATCACTTCGGCTGCCAGTACGGCAAATCATGAAAATCTCGGACTCTTTATCCAATTCACGCATACGTTGTTCCAATTCACCCATCGGGAGGGATTTAGCTGTTGGAATATGATTGAAAGCATACTCTGCCGCTTCTCGTACATCAAGGATGATGGTGTTTTGATTTTCTTCGATTTTTTGAAGAAGGCCGTCATTTGAAATGACTTTTTGATGCTTCTTCTCTTGTTGCTCTTCTCCGCCTGCTTTCCGAAGATAATGTTTTAGTGTGGTCCCTCCTTCAACCGTACCCAAATATTGATGACCTGTACTTTCGGCCCAGGCTTTCATATCGGCAGTTGACCCTTTATCAGTCGCTTGAACTTCAAGCACTTCCCCTGCTGCCAGGCCGTGCATGGCTTTTTTCGTTTTTACGATTGGCATTGGGCAAGCTAAACCTTTAGCATCCAAAACGGAATTTGTTTTAATCATTTTATTTCCTCCTTGTGTTTTTTATAGAGATGGGGGTATATTAAGCTTTAAAAATTATTCTATGGGACCTTCCCATTCATTCATGCCGCCCACCATGTTCAACACTTTATATCCATGATCCTCAAGTAACTGCGCTGCCCTTGAACTTCTGCCCCCTGACCGGCAGATCATGATATACTCTTTTGATTTATCCAAATCCTGCATTCTAAATTCCACTAGGCCCAACGGGATGTTCAAAACATTTGGTATTTTCCCTGCCTTTACTTCATCCACCTCCCGCACATCAATAATATGGACTGGCGAGTTTCCCTTCAATAATGCACTCACTTCATTCGGTAAAATTTCTTTCATCTTTATCATATCCTCCTTTTATTCGCGCCAAGAACTCATGCCGCCTTTTACGTTGGTGACATCATTAAATCCGAGTTTTTTCAAAGCTTTACATGCATTACTGCTCCGCATCCCGCTTTGGCAAATCACAACAACTTCTTTATCTTTTGAAAGTTCTTGTGCCCTTTTGCCAAGTTCGTTTAAAGGTATATTTTTAAAGACCTTAATATGATTGCCCCTAAATTCATTAGGAGTACGGACATCAATGAATTGCTTACTTCCTTTGTTATTCAACGCCGCTTTTAACTCCGCCGCTTTTATATTTTTTATCCCCTTTGCCGGAACAAATCGCTGATATAAAAACCAAACGATGACACCCAATATAATGATATTAAATATAGTTCCCATTTGAACTCATCCCTCCGGTACCCCAATCTATATAAATAAGTTTACATTTCCATCCTCTGCTTCGGCTAAATAAGCCGCTACACCTGCATATTCTATTCCATCCATTATTTCCTCTTGCTGCAAGCCCAATAAATCCATCGTCATCGTACAGGCAATCAGTTTCACATCTTGTTCTTGGGCCAACTCAATTAAATTCGGGAGTGACATGGCATTATGTTTTTTCATCACGTGCTTGATCATTTTCGGCCCCATTCCAGCAAAGTTCATGTTGGATAGACCCATTTTATCAGAACCACGGGGCATCATTTTTGCAAACATTTTTTCAAGAAAGCCTTTTTTTAATGACAGCGGCTCATCTTTCCTTAAAGCATTCAATCCCCAGAATGTATGGAAGATGGTCACTTCATGATCGTAGGCTGCGGCACCATTTGCGATGATATAAGCAGCCATTGCCTTATCATAATCACCACTAAATAAAATGATCGTCGTTCTTCTCTTTTCGGTCATATATTTTTCCCCCTAAGCCTATTTCAATTACCTGTATAGGTATATAATCCGTAAAAAAGCATTCATTTCTATATACCCCACAGGGTATATAATATGACGAAAAATACTGTTGGTCAACCCTCTTTAAATAGAATTTTCTATTCTTCATAAATTTTTTTATTTAATTGGTCCATGATTGATTTGAGTCAAACCTTCATTTACTTCTAATATTTTCCCATTAACCTCCTCTATGCCAAAACCTTTTAAACGTGCTGTGTGCATAGTCAAGTACTTACAGGCTGATTCCCTTGACTCAAACAGATATATGCCACCAGCTTCCTTCGCTTCCCGATCTTCGGTCCAAATCTTCCAGATCATACCTTCTTCATCATTGATGCTTTTAGCTAAACCAGCAAACCCTTCCACCATCTCGTGACCAAATGGCCCTTCCATTTTAAAATCAACTTGTAATATATAAGCCATGAATAACTCTCTCCTTTTTTAGGTCAGGTGCTCTTTTACCTGCTTTTAATCAATAACTCAACGGCTTCCTTGACAAGATGTTCAGTGCCTTCACCTTTTTCGACATTTTCCCGAACGCATTGTTCTAGATTGGCACTTACGATAACGCCCATGCTCCTATCGATGGCATTACGTGCAGCAGCTAACTGAGTGATGATTTCCCTGCAATCTTTCCCCTGCTCCATCATTCCAATAACTCCCTTGATTTGTCCTTCAATCCGCTTCAAGCGATTAAGGACACTTTTATCATATTCCATATTCTGCCCACCCATCTATTTACAAACACAATCACTGAGTCACATAACTGGTTACCTTAATTCCTTTTCCAATTAAGAAACGCAGCCCCAAGTTCACTTCCAATTTATAAGAAGCAATTACATGAATGTTTTCATGTGGGATTTCTTCATTAAAACATTTTAAATAGGCATCAATTTCTAAAATTTGTGCTTTTTACTCTTTAGTTTTACTCACTCCTAACTTATGAGTTTATATTATACCTATGGGGGTATATTGTCAAACTAAATAATTTCACAAAGTATATATACAAAAGAGTACCCGTGTACGTGTAAAGGCACAATAAATTATTTAAAATGCAAGTTAAAAACATACATAACACCGTTCAAAATTTTATGAACGGTGTTAATTCCTCTAATTTCCCAATTTTTTTGATGTTTCCCCTTGTTTCTGTGCCCATTTTCTAAATAAAGCAATTACCTGCTTCATTCTCTGTCAACTATCTTTGAAAAGTCATCAAGAGTACTTGAATACTTGATATAGGTTCGTGGTAAAAGATAGAGTTCATCTTTAATACCCTTCTCAATAAATGGTCCAGGAGTTGTCGTAAGTCCAAACAAATAGTATTTCTTCGTTTCTGCTATGACTTTATCGTTGAAATTCCCGTAAGGATACGCAAGAACATTAACTGGTTTGCCCGTTATTTTTTGAATTTTATCTTTAGACCCTTTCAGTTCATATTCATAATTTTTTATTTTCGTCAAATCGGGATGTGTAGCAGTATGAGACTGGATTGAGATTATCCCCGAATCAGCCATCAGTTTTAAATCCGATTTCGATAATCTGTTGGAACGACCGATAAAATCAGAAATAACAAAAATGGTGCCAGTTGGTTTAAAACGTTCGGTTTTCAGTTTTTGAAAGATTGCGAATGCATTCAGATTGTTTTTGTACCCGTCATCAAAGGTAATGAAAATGGGTTTGTTCACTTTATTAATGTCTTGCCACCGATCAAAAGTTAATAATGTGAAGCCATGGTCTCGCAAATACAACATTTGTTTCTCGAAATTCTTCGGGGTTACATATAACTCCTTAGAACCCTGCCCATTAAACTCGTCAATCGAATGATAAATCAAGATGGGCACTTCTAGTTGCTTACCGAAAGCCTGAGATGCGGGAGATGCGAACACAAACGTGAGAAATAAGGAAATCAATACAATATTTTTCATAGAACTCCTTCCTGAAGTACTTTGTTTTCATATATGGTCCCACAAAGTCCTAGAAAAAATCAGAATCACCATGAAAGATTACATGCACACATACCAATCCATCTATTCCCTTCGCGTCCACTTTGAATCCTTTAAATACTCATAATTTTCATAGTACAAATAACATTAAAATGTGCGCGCTACCCCTTGTACGATAAAACGATCATCATTTGTTCTTAACATCCATAATAAACTGATGGTAGCTGCATTGTTAAAATACCTTAAAAAAATCCTTTCTAGAAGGTTAAAAGATTAAAAAAATTTGAACATCTGATGGTTATCACGAAAACCTATTGGGCCTTAAAAGAAGAACATTCGTGTTTATGGGAGGAAGTAGGATGCAACACAACGATAGGAAAAGGGAATGGAACGGCTTTTCCAAAACGATTCCCTATTCTCTTTTAGATGTAAAAGATGAATTAAAGAAAATAGGTAAAATACAGACTTCTGTTAAACCGCGGGAATTAACGGGAGAAGAGACAATGTTAATACATGAAATTAAAGAACGAACAAGACAACACAACAGTAATAATGTGACCCGAACACATGCCTATTTTCAGTTTTATCTCCGTTACCCAGAAATACACTGGGCACTACTTGGACATATGGTATCGCGTAATGGCGGTTGGAATATGACGGATTTAAAAGGGGAGTTATATACAAGACTTTTATCGGAAAAAGATCAACTTATCTTCTTTTCTTTTCTGGAACGAGGGAACTGGTTAATCTTCCAAGATGTGTACCCACAATTTTTGTTGTATGAACAAAGTGTCAAAAGATCAAAAAGACTGTTTCATCTTCTACCATTTTTCAATGTATCAACTTTTATGGAAACGTTGTGGAACCATTTTTGGAGAAAAGGCGACCACTATATGTTAGCCATTGCCACCGTTATTAATGAACAAAGCTATTTAGAAAAAAGTGTCTTTCAAAATACCCATTTTAAAAAGACCGTACTAAATAGTATCGGATTCAAACTTTATGATTTTTTTCGCTTTAACCATATTCTTTTTCCATTCTATAAAGATGAAACCAAACAAAAAACATCGCTAGTCGGGAATACAATGAAGCATTTCACCTCCCTACATGAGCGAATATTGCTGGGCAAGCGATTATACTCACAGCTGTTTAGCAGTGAGAACATCTTATCAGGAGTAGTAGAATGGGCACATGATCATCCACATACCGGTTCGCGAAAAGACTACTGGCCGCATTTGTTTAATGATGTAAACGAATCATTCCCCCGTGCATTTTATAAACGTCGAACAAAAAAGTGCCAATTAAGAAAAGGTGCGGATCGTTTATACAGTCCGCGATTAATATACTCATGGAAAGATATTAATCATGAAGAGGAAGAAAGCAAAGACTGGTTTGAGGACTGGAAAATCGTGGACTACTTAATCGATAAGGAAGAAAATACAGATGGGGAGGTTTATGATGAGTACTGCAAAACGCTTGAAAAAATTGAACTTGCCATTCTGGCAAAAAAAAACGTCCTACTCCGAGAAGAAGCAGAAGACGAGTAACCTTCGGGCTTTTGTTGCCACCATAGTTCTCTCTTGTTTTATCGGGACTTATTTAGACTTACTGTTTGTCGGTAAACAAATGTATGCCTTTCCAGCAAGACCATTCCCAGATATATTTACAATCAATGTCGCTTTTACATTATTGATATTGCCAATCTTTACTACGCTCTTTTTATGGATCGCAAAAACGTTGACTACATTTTCAAGAATCCTGTTTATCGTTTTGATTGGACTTTGTATAGGTGTTTCCGAACCGTTTGCTGAGAATTTAGGATTGTTTACTCATGGCGAAGCATGGCATCATTCTTATTCCCTTTTCGGCTACATGATCTTCATGCTCCTTATTTGGAATTTTTATCGATGGTTTCAATAACAGGCGACTGTATTATAAATATAAAAAAAACAAAGGGTGTCACAAAAATTCCAATAAACTTTTTGTGACACCAAATGCTAGCAGGGTTTCCCTTCTGGACTGATGATTAAAACCTAAAATAGCTCACTCCTTTGGAAGAAATATGGAAAAACCTTTTTAAACTTTTCAGAAAATCTTGTTCGCAACGATTTTGGCACCCATAGCCAAGATATTAAGTGCATGATATATAATGCATCTAAATATAATGGTTGTGAGACGTAATTAGATCATTTTGACTCAGCTTTTTTATTATTTGGGCTATACCAATACCTCTCTTTTTTCAGCATATTTTAAGGAGGAATGTATGAAAGAAATTGGCATCAAATCATATTTGTGTGTTGGTACTGTCAGTAACCCTATTTATGGTCCTAAAAGTAATAAGATAATCTTTATTGCTGATTATTCTGGTTTACCGCAGGTTTGGACAAAGGGTTTCGATATAAGAGAACCAACCCAAACTTCTTTTACTAATGAACGAATCACTTTTTTTAAATACTTAAACAGTTCATCACAGCGCGGCCTATTTATCGGAATGGATGTTGGCGGAAATGAAAAGCAACAACTGTTTTTACTCAAGAGTGATGGTGTACTGATTCCGCTTACCAACTCAGCTGAACATAAACATGAATATGGGGGTCACTCACCTGATGGAAAATGGATTGCCTGGTCAAGCAATCGTCGACATCCTGCCTTTTTCGATATTTATATTCAAAATGTCGAAACATTAGAAATACAAATGGTTTTGTCAAAGGATGGTCTCTATTCCTCCATCATGTGGTCTCCTGATGGTAAATCGTTATTGATTCGGAAAACAAATTCCCAGTTGGATAACGATTTAGGTTTACTGAATCTATGCACAGGAGAAATGAACTGGTTAACAGATCATCAGGGTGAAGCAAGCTATAAAAACCCTCATTTCAGCAAGGATGGAAATCATCTCTATTTATTAACAAATCAAGATCAGGAATTTTTTGGGCTCGCGATCATGGATCTTTCAACAAAAAATATCACCTGGCTGGAGGTGGGACAGTGGGACTTTGAAGGCCTCGCTATGAGTAAAGATCAATCAAAGTTAGCTTTTTCAATTAATGAAGGAGGTATTTCAAGAGGCATTCTTTTAGATCTAAAATCAAGTGCCCTTTATACATGGCAGACACCAATGGGGGTGTTAACTAGCCTAACTTTTTCACCCGACAATCAAAAGTTAGCCTACGTTTTCAATGGGCCTGCCTATCCTTCTGATATATGGCAGGTTGATCTAGGAAAAATGAAGACAGAACGGCTTACTCAATCTCTTCAGTCAAAGCTTTTGGAAAATAAATTAATTGAACCTATTCTTATTTCATTTAAGTCTTTTGACAATCTCCAAGTACCTGCATTTTATTTCAAGCCAAATACCCAGACAGAAAAAATTCCAGTTATTCTATATGTTCATGGGGGTCCTGAAAGCCAAATTCGGGCGGTTTTCAATCCAGTTCTGCAGTATTTTCTAAGCCTTGGATATGCAGTAATTACTCCCAACGTTCGCGGAAGTACAGGATATGGAAAAACATATACTCATCTTGATGATGTTCGTAAACGAATGGACTCCGTAAGAGATCTTGTTTCATTAGTAGATTGGTTAAAGAAAGAGGGAAGCACCGATCCTAAAAGAGTTGCCATTATGGGAGGGAGCTATGGAGGCTTTATGGTTCTTGCAGCCATTTCCCATTACCCGGAATTATGGTCTGCTGCGATTGATCTCGTTGGGATTTCAAGTTTCAGAACTTTTCTTAAAAATACCAGTCCGTGGCGACGCAAACTTCGCGAAGCTGAATATGGAACTATCGAAAAGGACGGAAACTTTTATGATTTGATTGATCCATTGAATCAAACTGACCGGATTACCAGTCCGCTGATAGTACTCCACGGGTGTAATGATCCACGGGTCCCAATAGAAGAATCTGAACAAATTGTAAAAAAATTAATGGCACGAAATCATCCTGTACAGTTTATCCACTTTAAAAATGAAGGTCATTCCATCGTAAAACTAAATAATAAAATTACTGCGTATACAGCAATAGAACATTTCCTTAATCAATATATTGGTAAATAATTTATGAGTCTTTTATATTTTGAAGGGTGATTAAAAGGAATTGGAGCCCCTTAGGAAAAAGTGATCTATTGGCACTGTACTACCCATATTAACTGTATTTGTAAATTTCCTCATACGACTTCGGAAAGAACGCGCTGGGCTTCTTTTGGGTTGCTAAAATGCAATTAGTACACGATATTTATTTTAGTGATCCTCTTAGTAAAAAATGAAAAGCCACCTAATTCGGCAGCTTTCACAAATTACACTAATTCTTCAATTATTTCAGCACCATAAGAGTTGTCGATTATACAGCGCCAGGTACCAATGGAATCCTTCCTAAATACATATGTCGCGGTTCTTTCCATAGAGAATTCGGAATCGTCTTTTTGATTGGCACTAAGCTGGGCTTTTGCCACAACCAATGCCGTATCACCCGTTTCGATTATTGCCATCTTTTCTTGTTTGACGATTAAACTATGATTAAAGTAATCAGCGATAGCAACGAATGCCCGACGTATTTCATCTTTCCCTTTTGCGAATGTTCCAGGTTTGACAACTAAAGTTGCATCCTCTGAATAGAAATCCATCAATTGATCGAAGTCCTCGTTATTTATTGCCCTATCTGCATTTTTTATAACTTGTTCCAGTCCGTGCTTTTCCATATTCACCCTCCAATTCAGCCTCTGGGAAATGAGGCCGGCTTTATACTAATGAATATTCGACTGCCTTGTTGAGGTATCCTGCTCATAAAGTGAATAAGAAAAGTATGCAAAGTAATAATCAGAGTAAGAATGAAATATAAAGGTCCCATCTCTTCTATGATCAAGATTCAACTCACGACAACCGCCATAATGACCATTATTCATTCCTCCTTCAAAAGAAAAAGTTATACGAGGTTCTCAAAATAAACTGTGTTGTGGGCAATCCTTCTGTCAACCTACATGCAGTTAGGTAAAGAGGACTAAGGGGTTGGTTCCATTCCCATGATTGCTGCCTCCAGTTTATTTAATCATTAAAGCTTATCCATCCATTTTAATAAACTAGCGAATCTATCTTCATTATTTTTCAAATGCAAATGGATCTCCGGCTACAATTCCACAGAAATTCACTGCTCTAGCCATATGTAATCATTGGGCAAGACCCACACGGTGTTTATCGAAAATTCTTATCTTACAGAGGAGCCCTATTTTTTCAAAGCTGCAAAATACCAAACCATAGGAATGCTGACGCACCCATTCATTCAATAAGGATTAATAGTGGTTTAATAAGCTTTAAAATATTTGAAAGGATTGAATTAAACATTCTTCATTATCAACATTCTGTTTCTTTTCTTCAAAGGCTATATTAAGTTTACTATAAACACTTTTCCAAAATAGAATGGCAGGTTTGTTACTAATTAATTCAAGCGCATAATATTTCCCCTTTTTTTGTTCAAACAATTCTTTTAACAAAGTTATTGTGATACCTTTTCTTCGGTATTTCTTCAACATGAAAATATCATTAATACTGTAATCATAGTCTTTTTCTAAAAAAGGTCTTTCCAATAGTAATAAGAATCCAACAATTGTTGTATCCTTTTTTAGTAAATAAGGGGATAAACCTTCTCTCTCCCAAATTAAATCAAATGAATCAAATTCAAAGGAACCATTAGATGAAATCTCTAAACTGCCGGTATACTCTGAGAGGTCGTATAAATAAAGGGAATACAAGTTCTGTAAAATATGCTTTTTATCTTTAGAAATTGGAATTAATGATACAGTCATTGGTATACCTCCCTTACATATTTTTTCTTTATATAAATTCTACTTTTAAATAATTTGTCCTTCTTCCACCAAAACCAAAATCAAGCATTCATTTCGGTTTATCATTTTTATAAAAACTACAATGAGAGGTATATCATACAGTACGATTTCTGCAATCAAAAAAAACTCAGGTTTTAGAATTCGGAACTTTTCACCCATGAACTTTGTGGGATAAAAAACGCCATATTAGCGAATATAAGACGTTTTTTATGCTGAGCAGGGGTAAAGGGGTTTAGAATGTGTAATTCTAAACCCTTTTCCTATTCATATCATTCTTTAACCGTTCACTTTATGTAATAAAATGAACGTCCGCAAGCTATAAACACACTTTCACGAATGTTAAACAAAACGATTTTGATAGATTTTTATCCGTTGGCAAAAGTGTACTTTTACGAACGGGCTATTGATAAAGTTTGACGCTTTCGGAAAACCCAGTGGATGAAATAAGAGTTCAAAAAATTAAGGGCCTGCTCCCCTCTTGGGAACAGGCCTTTACAATAAGGAGATAGATGTTGTCTACCGACCTATTCTAACTTAAATTAAATGTTTGACTGTTTATCGTATACTTATTGATTTTTCCCAAACTTGGTTCATAGCCAATTCCGGGCAATTCTGGAATCGTGATCGTTCCGTTTTCTACGGTAACTTCAGGGTCAATAATATCTTCTGCCCAGTAGAGGGAGGAAGCGGCTGTATCTCCAGGAAGGGTAAAGTTTGGCAGGGAAGTGATTGCAATATTATGCGCTCTTCCAATGCCTGATTCCAGCATCCCCCCACACCATAGTGGAATTTCATGTTTAAGACATAAATCATGGATTTTCTTAGATTCAGTTAAGCCTCCGACGCGGCCAATCTTAATATTAATAATTTTACAGCTGCCTAATTTAATAGCTTTTCTAGCATCTTCTAATGAGTGAATGCTCTCATCCAAGCAAATAGGTGTTTTTAACCTTGACTGTAAATCGGCATGGTCAATGATATCGTTATAGGCAAGCGGCTGTTCAATCATCATTAAATTAAAATCATCCAAGGCGGATAACCGGTTTATATCTTGTAAGGTATAAGCTGAATTTGCATCTGCCATTAGAGGGATTTCAGGATATACTTTCCGGACCTTGTCTATTAATTCAACATCCCAGCCCGGTTTTATTTTAAGTTTAAACCGTTTATAGCCTAGACCGAGACAAGCTTCAATCATATCCAGGGTCGAATCAATCGAGTCCTTAATTCCGATGCTTACCCCCACTTCAATTTTCTTTTTTGTTCCACCTAACACACTCGAGAGAGAAGCATTTTTCTTTTTCGCATACAAATCCCAAACAGCACCCTCTAAAGCGGCTTTTGCCATATAATTGCCGCGAATATGGGCGAAATATTTTTCAGAGATTTCATCAGGATGCTGGATTTCACTTTTTAGAATAATTGGAATTAGATAATCTTCGAGTATATGCCAGTTTGTTTTTAAGGTCTCTTCATTATACAGGGGGTCGAGCATCGCAACCGATTCAGCCCAACCGGAAATGCCATCATCGCTTTTTGCTTCTACAAGGATAAAATCCCTATTGTATTCCGTCCCAAAGCTAGTTGTAAAAGGTTCAAGCAAGTCTAGCTTAAGATGCCTTAAAATAACTTGTTTAATTTTCACTTGGAAACTCTCCTTTTGTGATAAACCTGTAAAAGACACAGTCTTACCAATTTTTTATTAAATAGGCTGACAGCAGCCTGAAATTGCAAGCTCTTATTAAATCTACCTGCTTATTTCTTTGTTAGTACATAAAACTGAACTGGAATTTCTGTCGTTGAATTCTTTATAAAATCTGTTACCTGCCATCCTTGCTGAAATAAATCGCTAAAAACGTCCCTGGATTTCATTCGCCATTCATTGGCCGCTTGGATATTTGTGGCTCTTATTGTTCGAAAATCCTTTGGAATGGCCACAAAAGCTGTATCACATTCTGGTTCAGGCAGCCCAAGAGTGAAAGAAGGAACAGGCAATCCCTTTTCAATGGTATCCCATTGAATAAGCGAGTTCTCCATTACTAACACTAA
The DNA here is from genome assembly GCF_056402395.1 of Peribacillus sp. P4_B1. Taxonomy (NCBI): domain Bacteria; kingdom Bacillati; phylum Bacillota; class Bacilli; order Caryophanales; family Bacillaceae; genus Peribacillus; species Peribacillus sp. P4_B1. The sequence goes on along the minus strand of NZ_JBFUHM010000049.1, from coordinate 16,693 downwards.
GTCCAGCGCGATTCCCCTTCCTCTAGAATCCGTTGTCCCCTTCTTGCCAATATGCCATTCGACAAGAAAGCGGTCAGAAGGAACTCCACTGTTTAATAGATCTTCCATTTCACCATAGCAGTTTGCGATATATGTAGAACAGACCCCACCAAGCTTGCCTATATTTAAATACCCATTAATACTTTCTAACGGATCGTATGTCCAGGTAATAAGGGAATAGCCGAGCTTTATCGCTTCTTCACGTTGTGCTAGTTTTAGCTTCTCCCCTATTCCTTTGTTGCGAAATTGCTCATCTATGCCTAGAATATGTGAACAAAGATAGGCTGATTTACCATTGAAACCTGGAAAGCTGTATTGAAATCCAATCAGCTGATCCTTACAATAAGCTCCTAAAACCAAACCACCGTTTTTCACTGCTGTTATGGTTTGGTGTGAGGGAATTGAATCAGTATCCCCCCAAATGTTACATTCTAGTTTTCTTACGTCCTCAAGTTCTTCAATTCGTTGAAGGGGACGAATTATAATTTCCTGTGTTTTCGTCATGGTCAACCTCCTAAGAAAATCCCAAGCGCCTTGATTGCCCATACAGCCATAAGCTGGTCAAGTTAGTCAAACACTGATCGCTTGTCGGGCTAGGCACTTTACCCCTTATTTAAAATAAAATGTAGTACTTCCCTATCTTTTTGACAAAGAAATCATTCCCGATTACTGAAATCAGCTCCTTGCAATGGAATCATTTTTGTTCTCTTTACGATTTTATAGCCTAGAAAAGCCAGGAGAAATAAAGGAAGCCCTATATAAGAAATTAATATTCCATACCAGTCAATCTCAGAGCCGAAAAAAGCAGAATAATTTTGTCCCAGGATAGCCGTAACACATAAAATTGTGGCTAATATTGGACCGAATGGATACCATTTTGATACATAAGGCAAATCTTTCAAATCTCTTCCTTGTGCAATAAACGCCTTCCGGAATCGATAATGTGTAATCGAAATTCCTAACCAGGATATAAAGCCGGATAGTCCTGCAGCATTTAATAACCAAGTATAAATAGTGCCTTCACCGAAAAGAGAGGTTAGAAAAGCTGCCATCCCAACGATTGTAGAAAAATACACAGCGTTCACTGGAATCCCGCCTGCATTCACTTTTCTTAGAAACGAAGGGGCTTTTCCTTCTTTCGCCAGCACCCAAAGGACGCGAGAAGCTCCGTACATGGCGGAATTGCCTGCTGAAAGAACAGAAGTAAGAATTACCACATTCATAACGGAGGCAGCGATAGCAAGCCCTGCGTTTTGAAAAACTAGAGTGAAGGGACTTACCGCAATATCTTCAATATCTGAGCTTAACAAACGCGGATCGTTATAGCTGATTAGAAATCCAATCACAATGATCGCCAATACATAAAACAAGAGCAGTCTCCAGAAGATTTGCTTAATAGCCTTTGGAATATTTTTTCTCGGGTTTTCACTCTCCCCGGCTGCAATTCCTACTAACTCGGTGCCTTGAAAAGCAAATCCAACCACCATAAAGACACTTATAATGGATAAAAAGCCACCTTTAAACGGAGCTTCATCTTTGGTGAAATTTTCAAAACCTACTGCATGACCGCCCATTATTCCAAAAATCATTAATAATCCTACTGCTATAAAAATGATTATCGTTAAAACCTTTATAATGGCAAACCAGAATTCTGATTCTCCATATCCTTTTACCGATAAGATATTCAGTCCAAATATGATTGCAAGAAATAATGCGCTCCAAATGATGCCCGGGACAGAAGGGAGCCAAAATTTCATGATCAGGGAGGAAGCTGCTAATTCCAGAGCGACTACGATTGCATTGTTATACCAATAGTTCCATCCGATCGCAAATCCCAAAGCTGGATCGACAAACCTTGATGTATATGTGCTAAAAGAGCCTGTAATAGGAATAAAGGCGGCCATTTCCGCTAAGCTTGTCATCAGAAAGAAAACCATGATCCCGGCAATAATATAGGCGGCTACAGCTCCTCCAGGACCCGCAGTATGAATGATGGAACCGCTTGCTAAAAATAGCCCTGTTCCAATGGTTCCGCCGATTGCAATCATGGAAAGATGCCTTGGTTTGAGTTTGCGCTCCAGTTGTTTTCCATCAGAAGCTGCTTGGACATCCGTTTGTGATCCGAGTGCGGTATTTTTCATGAAACACCTCTTCATTAAATTTTTATGGTGAACTTCTCTTCTTCCGCCACCAGTATTACTGTGTTAATTAAAATTTTCGTTCCAATAAGGGCTTGTAAATATGTAACATTCTCAAATGCGCCATCATTGATCATTTGAAGAGCGCCTTCTCCTTTTTCTTCCGCAGGCTGAAATATAAATCGGAGAGTAAGTTTAGGGCGGATTCCGCTGAGGCAATGGCCAACGCTAAATATAAATATAAAACGATTGTGCTATGTGGATCGTGTCCACATGACTGATTGGCCGTTGCAACTCCATTTACTTCCTGAACAAGCGCATCCATATCAGTCCTCTATGCCACAACCCTTTTTGAGAGGCCTGGGATTCAATAATTCTTGATGCTGATCAATATATTGAATTGGGTTCATATTGATTTACCTCCTTTAAATGAATTTTAACTTTATTAAAAACTCATTCATTAAACACTTCATAACTTGAATATAGCCTTTCTAATTTTTGCTGATGGGTATGAATCCGTTTTGCGTCTTTTTCATGTATGCCTGCAATAACCAAGTCCAATAAGCTAATGACGGAAGCGATTGAATTGGTTCCGGTTTCTGCATTTTCTTCAGTTGTCAGTGCAATATCAGAGATACGACCAACAGGTGACAGGAGGCGGTCTGTAACGACAATTAAACAAACCCCTTGTTCTTTTGCGCACTCCGCAACTTTTACTATTTCATTCGCATATCTTGGAAAGGAAAAAACAATTAATACTGACTTGTTAGTGAGGTTACAGAACTTTTCATAGAAGTCACCTGTTGGCGAACATAAACTTACATTTTCCCTTAATGAACTTAGCGTATAGGAGAACCAATAGGCGGCGGCATGGGAAATCCGATGTCCTGCAATTAATATTTGGTCAGCCTGTATCAGGACATCGACTGCTTTCCATATATCCTGAACGTTCGTATGATCTAATAGATGTCTTAAAATATGAACTTCATTTTCTATCACTTTGGTAAATGGATCTTGATTGTCATCAATGCGGAGATTGGTATCCCTATTGGGTATATCTATTTGATTTTGGTGCAGTAGCTGTTTTTGAATTCTTGCCTGCATTTTACTAAACCCTTCAAATCCTAATGAATAGGAAAACCGAATGACCGTTGTTTCACTAACCTCCGCTTTTTGCCCAATTTGAAAAGCAGTTTTAAAGGCGGCTTCATCCAAATTTTCAATTAGGTAAGCGGCAACTTTTTTTTGACCTCCCGATAAATGGTGAAATTTTTCTTTCACTAATAATTTAAAAGATGGCTGTTCCATAGCATATCTCCTCCTTGGTGAATTAAATACTTCTTTTTAAAAAAATGTTGAATCAAATACTTTATGTACACATTATCATAATAAAATTAGAAAAAGAAGTATTTTTTTGATTTTTTAGATAATTATAACTATCAGATCTAAGCAGCAAATTTTTCATTCAGATAGTATTTAAATTTTGGTCTACAAAAAATGACTATAAGAAGAAATTCCTTCTCATAGTCAATAGAGATTAGGAGATCATTGAATATTTACTTTGATGGGATATGTGTCTTCTAATCGGCTAGGTGTAAAAAGCAAATTTAATAAAACTAAGGTAAAAGCCGTAATTTGCCTTCCTATACTGTAAAATTCTTTTAGAGTTTTAATCAGCGATTAATATGTTTCAATCAAAAGTGATTCGTATTATTCTCCAAATTACTTTATTTGTAAATTTAACAACTTCAATGTCATTTAACACCATTGGATATGTTAGAATATTCTGTATTGTAGTATTAACTTATTTAAGGGGGCAGTTTTATGGAGAAATCATTTGAAGGAAACGCACTTTTACAAGTTTTAACAGAGGGAAAACAGCCTCCGAATTGTGATTTAACGTTACAGATTAAAGCAAATTATGCCCAGGAAGGAATTGCAAGGGGTGTATGGAAAGTGGATGAAAAATTTATAAACGGAAACGGTGTAGCAATGGGTGGATTTGTCACTTCTGCGGCAGATATTATAATGGCTTATGCTATTTCTTCTAAATTAAGTATCGGACAATCATTCGCATCTATTGATTTACATACGACCTTTCATCGGCCAGTAAGATTAGGAGACGTACAGGTTGAAGCAAAAGTAGATCGAATCGGAAAAAAAACAGCTTATCTACTCGCTGATTTATTTCAAGATGATAAAAAAGTGGCAAGCGTTGTGTCATCAGTTATGATTCTTTAAACTGGCTAATAAAAGCATGTTGCACAAAAAGCCCTTTGTAACATGCTTCCCTTTTACTAATCTAAACTAGCATTAAAATCGGCTTACAAATTTCTGATAGGTATTTAGATGTTATGCTTATAGCCTTTGCGGAAAGGAATAATAGAGGGTCATAAAACAGTAAGATACGATGTAAACAAAATCATTTATAAAAACAAAATATAGTGTTTATAATTGCTTTTTAAAAAAATTCGGAGATTGAAATCAGTGTGGAAAGTAGGGCACTCGCTTTTCCCGAAAGAGTCCACACCCGTTCCAATCAACTTGAAATGATTACGTTAGATCAATTGGTGCCTGAGAACCATTTGGTTCGTAAAATGGAGGCCGACATATGTTTCTCTTTCATTTATTACATGGTGAAAGACATACAAAAGTACGGAAAGTAAAGATCATCAAAAAGTAGTGTCTCGTCACATTTGGCAAGAATACGTGGACGAATTAAAAGAAATTGCTTGTCTTAGAAAAGCATCTTTCGTAAAAATCCGCTGCAAGTTACCAGTCCCTTAAAGACCTCACTCTCAGTTTTCACCAAACTCCCCGACAGTTCCAAAGAGCCTTACTAACGCTAAAATCATCAGTATTCATTGAGTTCTTCAATATAGCCCAAAATCGGACAAATGGCTTGTCTGTTAACTAAGTTAAACAGATTTCGAGTAGAGTCTAAGCGATGAATATGGACAAAAAAGGCCCGACCTTCCTGCGAGAGAGAGAGGTCTGACCAGAGTAGAGTCAATTGAAATTCTTATTTGGTTAATAGCTTAACAAACCGGGGATTTTGCAATTCTTTCTATTCTTTCTCATTTTACGAAATTGACCTATTAGTATCGGTAGTAGGTTTCTAATGCCAGCCCCTCTCTACTTAATATTCTCAACATATTGATCTGATTCACCATAAGAATCTATTTGATTCTTATTTCCCCGATTTTTTATATAGTAGACAAGATAGCATAAAGCAATGAATGGTATTCCACAATACAGGGCAATCCGTTGGCTCGGATCGAAAGCAAGACCTACAATAGAAGCGAAACATAAAACAAAAGCGGCTATGGGCACATAAGGGTAAAGTGGTGTACGAAATTTTAAATCTTTAATATCGCCACCCGCTTTAAGATAATGTTTACGGAACACATACTGTGATAATGCAATTCCCATCCATACTGCAACAACCGCAAATCCAGATATAGCCACAAGCACCATATAAACTGTATCCGGTGCAACTACACTAGAGAATAATGACAAGCAGGCTACTGCCATACTTACAATCAAAGCATTAAACGGAACTCCTTTTGACGTTACCCTTCCTAAGAAAGGATTTATCATCTTCTCGTTTGAAAGGGACCATAACATACGGGTAGATGCATAGAGACCGGAATTTGCTACTGACAGTAAAGCAGTAATAATAACAAAGTTCATGATATCAGCTGCATAAGGTATCCCTATGCTATCAAAAACCATAACGAACGGACTTTCAATCACTCCCGCTTCTTTCCAGGAGATTAATCCAGATAGCACAAATATGGCACCAACAAAGAAAAACATAGTCCGCCAAATTACATTTCTAATGGTTAGTGGAATGTCTTTTTCCGGGTTTTCACTTTCTCCAGCAGTAATGCCGATAAGCTCTGTTCCTGAAAAGGCGAAATTCACGGAAATCATGGTTATAAATATCGGAAGGAGTCCATTTGGAAAAAGGCCCCCTTCCCCGGTAAAATTAGAAAGCATCGGAGCAGCTGCACTCCCGTTCATAGGAATGAAGCCAAACATCGCTGCTCCACCTAATATGATAAAGAAAATAATAGTAATTACTTTAATGCCGGCAAACCAAAATTCAGTTTCCGCGAAAAATTTTACAGAAAAGGCGTTCAGCAGAAAAAGTATAATCGCGAAGAGTGCGCTCCACATCCAGACGGAAGTTTCAGGGAACCATCTCTTCATCAGCAGACCGGATGCAGTAAATTCCGAACCTACCGTAACTACCCATGTAAGCCAGTAGAGCCAACCAATGGTAAATCCGGTAGCAGGACCCACAAACCTCGTAGCATATGTTTGAAACGAACCGGTTACCGGCATAGCTACAGTTAATTCGCCAAGGCATAGCATGACTAGATACATGATAAGCCCACCAACCAAATAAGCGAGAATCGTTCCTCCCGGTCCAGCCTGATTAATCGTATTACCTGTACTTAGAAAAAGACCCGTTCCAATTACCCCACCTAGCGAAATCATGAACAAGTGCCTGCTTTTCATTGAACGCTTCAACTGATTTTGATCGGTACTATTGGCGTCTAGCATCCAGTCTCCTCCTTTAAATATATGATGCAGTACAATACGATTGACCTCGGGTCGATGCCTATAAAGCTATCAATATCACATGAACCTTTTCTATCATCTTTTGCTCGAAACTTTAAAACAAACCACTTTTGTTTCAGTCATTTCTTGGAGTGCAAACTTTATTCCTTCACGGCCTATACCAGAGCCCTTCACTCCCCCAAAAGGCATAGCATCTATACGATAATCAGAGCTGTCATTCACCATAACCCCGCCTACATCCAATTCACGTATAGCTCCCAACGCCCTATTTAAGTCACGAGTGAATATGCCTGCTTGCAAGCCGAAATCCACATTGTTAGATTGGAAAATGGCGGTATCCAGATCGGGCACACTGTGAATGGTAACAACTGGTCCGAAAACTTCTTCAGTTGCCAGCTTACAATCTGCTGGAACATTCTCTAAAACAGTTGGATAGTAAAAAGAACCTTGACGTTTGCCGCCACACAGCAATTTTGCGCCTTTCCCAACAGCTTCATTAACCCAACTCTCAACTCGCTTTGCTTCTTTCTCTGAAATCATAGGCCCCATGTCGGTTTCCTCTGAGAGTTTATTGCCTACTCGATACTGTTGAGTACGGTTAACAAACTTTCCAACAAAGTCCCTATAAATATCTTCTTGAACATATAATCTTTGCACTCCCAGGCAATTTTGACCTGCTGCCCAAAAGGCGCCGGATACTGTCGATTCAACCGCTTCTTCTAAGTCAGCGTCTTCCAGAACGATAACCGGTGAGTTCGATCCCAGCTCCAAATTCATCTTTTTCAAACCTGCCTTTTGCATGATCGCTTGGCCAGTGGCGAGACCTCCTGTGAAAGAAATCATTCGTATGGCTGAATGAGTAATCAGACTCTCGCCCATATCACTCGGATACCCCGTAATGACGGACAATACTTTAGGCGGTAAACCTGCTTTTTCAAAGGCTTCTGCCAATAAAAGAGCACTTAAAGGTGTAGCGGGTGCCGGTTTTACGATGATGGCATTTCCAGAAGCAATAGCAGGTCCCACTTTATGGGCAACAAGATTTAATGGATCGTTGAAAGGCGTTATAGCTACAATAATCCCAACAGGGAAACGATAATAATAACCCATGCGATCTTCACTTCCCGGCATTTGGTCAAACGAAATCGTTTCGCCATTAATTCGCCTTGCTTCTTCTGCGCTAATTCGAAGTGTTTCGATACAACGCACCACTTCTTTTCTCGCCTCTTTAATGGTCTTACTTCCCTCACGGGCGATGGTCATTGCATATTTTTCCTTATGCTCATAGATCCAATCGGCAGCACGATTTAGAATGGCGATTCTTTCATGTGTTGGCATGTCCGCGGCTATTTTCGCTCCTTTTTTTGCCTCTTCAATGGAATGAAGTACATCCTTCTCATTAGCAGCAGGAACGGTTGCAATTAAACTATTATCCTGTGGATCGAGCACTTCAATTATTTTTTCGCCGGATACCCATTTTCCAGCAAGAAACATCTTATTTTTCTTTGTAAGCGCTTCAATAAGTGTCATCGATAATCACCCCGTATAAGTAATTTTCCAGCTTATAACTTGTGGTATATAAGATCATAATTGCCCACGGCTCATATTGATTAAATCAATCAGAATAGAGAATCCTGTTTCTTTGCGACCAGCTCCGGCACCAATCAACGTAATCGGACCGGCCAAGTCACAGTTATACGTAATAGCGTTTTGTGCTCCCAAAACCCCAGCTAGAGGATCTGTAAGAGGTATAGCTTCAGGACCTACCTTTGCGATTACTTTATCACCATCCTTTTTACATTCAGCAATAAGCTTCCACCTTTTCCCTGCAGACTTTGCCCATTGAATGTCTTGCTGTGTAAGATGACTAATTCCTACACATTCTACTTCCTCTCGTTTCATCGGAATATTCATTACAACATTAGCAAGAATAGTAGCTTTATACTGAGAATCATATCCCTCTACATCGCTAGTAGGATCTGCCTCTGCATAGCCAAGAGCTTGTGCCTCAATTAATGCATCCTTATAGCTCAATCCTTCTTCCATTTTGGTCAAAATATAATTAGTCGTTCCATTTAAAATCCCCCGCAATTCAAAAATGTTATTTCCCGCCAATGAGACGAGAGGCATTTTCAATGCTGGTGTTCCACTCATAACAGTACCTTCGAAGCCCCATCGCACATCATTCTTTTTGGCCAACTCAGCTAGTTCTTGGTAAGCTAAAGAAACGGGACCTTTATTGCTCATTACTACGTTCTTTTTACTTTCAAATGCCGTCTTACAATGATCGATGGCAGGTTGTCCAGTCTTTACATCCGTGAAAGTGATCTCTACGATGGTATCCGCATTACTCTCAAGGATTGTCTTAAAGCTGTCCCATCCCCTTATCAACCCAGGGGTTTCAGGGTAACTCTCCAGCTTTCCCGTTTCCTTTACAACTTGTAATACTTGAGAGATATCCAACCCTTCAGGGTGATAAAGAGAGCCCTTCATGACATCGGAAATTGCAACAATTTTAGCATCAAAGCCAAGTTCACTGCGTAAAGACTCACCTTTATCTTGTAAAATTTCTGCCAATCCTTGGCCGACTACACCAAATCCAAGCAAAGCAATTTTATGTGTCATATCCCATACCTCTTCCATTATTAATATCTTTATTTGCAGCTACCGTTACTGGTAGTTGTGATTCCAAATGGGCAAAAGCTTGTTCCAAATCAGAAATAAGATCTTCCGTATCCTCAATTCCTGCGGAGATACGAACCAAACCTTCCGGGATACCAAGAGCTTGACGTTCTTCAAGAGTACATTCCACATGACTGGTCGTTCTTGCGGGTCCATATATAGTTTCAACAGCTCCAAGATTCCCGGCTTTATTTGCATATTGTAATTTTGGCAATAAAATTTTTATTGCATCCATCTCACCTTTCAATACAAAACTTAAAATTCCGCCGAAACCCCTCATCTGTTTCTTTGCAATATGGTGATGGGGATGTGTTTCTAATCCAGGATAATTAACCGCTTCTACAAGCTTTTGCTTTTGCAGATACTTTGCGATTTCCATTGCACTCTTTTCTTGCTGGCGTACTCGAAGTTTTAACGTTTTCATCCCTCTTAAAATAAGATAGGCTGACCAAGGATCCATCGTCGCTCCATTGATTTCTCGATAATGATAGACTTTTTTCATCAGTTCCTTGGTACCGCATGCAACACCTCCTAATGCATCGGCATGTCCGCTTAAGAATTTAGTCGCACTATGAATGACAATGTCAACTCCTAATTGAATGGGATTTTGATTAATGGGAGTAGCAAAAGTATTGTCTATGATAACCAATGCCCCCACCGATTTTCCGGCTCTTACCATTCTCTCAATATCAGTGATCTTCATCGTCGGATTGGTTGGAGACTCCAAATATAAAACCTTGCAGCCTTTGGCCACTTCAGCCTCGATTTCTTCATGATTTCCTGTGTTGCATAACTGCACATCTACATCGAGATTCGGTAAGAATTCGGTAAAGATTTTATTGGTTCCCCCATAAGTGTCTTTAACCGATATAACCCGGTCCCCCGGTCTTAAAAATGTATATAGTGTGCTGCTTATAGCGGCCATTCCTGATGAGAAACCAATTGCTGCCTCAGCTCCCTCGAGGATTCTCACTTTTTCCTCCAGAGCTTGAACAGTGGGATTTGTCATGCGATTGTAGATATACCCAGGCTTTTTTCCAATGGCCACTTCATGCCACTCGTCTATGTCCTCATAATTGTAGGCAACACTTAGCACCACAGGAACTTGAGTTGCATTGTAAGCAAGAGATTCTTTTTCTCCTGCCCATACAGCCTTTGTACCGGCTTGTATATCTTTAAAGTTTTGCTCACTCATGTTCTTTCACCTCTAATTTTCATAGTTTTGTCAACCACATCTCTTTGTTGTTCGGATTTATATAATATATTGTATATTGTATTTTTATAGCTTCCTTTGCCGTACTAGTTTTCGCTTCTTTTTTTACGTTCTTACATTTTTTGCCATTTTTATTATGAACGTGCTCTTGTTAGCAACTAATAACACAACATGTTTTAATATATTGTATATTGTATATTGTATATTAATTACCCTCTCCTTTTCTTTATACTAGTCACCACTTCCTTTTTTTCACCTGCTTAAATTTATTCTTTGCCAATTTTAATATGAAGGTGCTTTTGTTAGAAGAGCTATTAACTCAGCATATTTTCTTGTTATATTGTATATTGTATATTGTATAATATGCTGAATAATCAGAAATATCATTCGTATTAAGACATATGATACACTGGACTCTTCCCCTTTTCAATATATTTTATTAGTTTACTCTTAAAAATACTTTCAATTAACACGTATAGTTTTAATGATGTTCAATATTCTATATCCTTGTAGAAGTCTTAAAACCCAAACTACAATTGTTCCCACACTCCGTGGTTCTCTCAATTCGTTTAAGATCTGAATTTCTATGGCAGCATCGCCTCATGTGGACTTAGGGACTGATTGGGATGCAGGTAATAGTGAGCTGCGATAATTACTAAACAGTAGAGCTATTGAAGAATTTAGAAGCCTATGCTATACAAAAATTAAGAATTTTCAATTTTATATTGTATATTGTATAATAAATGTATCAATTTTTAGCATAGGGGAGAAGGACTATCAAAAAGAGATACCAATCACTTAAAGACCATGTATATAATCATATTGCTGAAGAAATTCAGAATGGAACATTGCTTCCTAATCATAAGGTAAATGAAGTAGCACTAAGCGAGAAGTTAGAAGTAAGCAGAACCCCTGTAAGGGAAGCTTTGATACAATTAGCTTCAGAAAATTTACTTGAGTATTTTCCTCGAAAGGGATTTATCGTTAAAGAACTTGATACAAAGAATAAGCTTGATGTTTTTCAAGTTGTTGGTGTGCTGGACGCCCTAGCAGCCTCATTATCTTTAGCGCATATTACAGAGAGTGATATTGAACTAATGGAAGAGCTGGTTAAAAAAATTGACCTGTCAATTTCACAAAAAAATTATTCGGATTATCAGCAATTCCAAAATCAATTCCATAAAGTATATATTGATAAATGTAAAAACGATACATTAATAGACCTTCTTAATTCTTTACAAAACAGTTTTGTTAGACAAATCTATTTGAGCAAAGACGAAGAAAAACTTTTTGCCGTATTAGAACAAATGAATGAACATCATAAAAAAATGATCACTTACTTTAAAAAAGAAGACAAAGAAAATTTAGAGCAACTTATTAAGAATGAGCATTGGAAAATAACACATATTGATATGATATAGGATAGATGTTTTGGTACAAAAATGATTTACTTGAAGGAAAAGTCGTATCTTTCCTATCAACTTACAGATTTCCATTTAATTCTCATCAATTTATGGATAAATTTCTTTTGTTTTTGGGCAGATTTGACCCTTTAATGAATCTGTCCTTTTTTGATAATGTGCAAAAGGGTTTAGATTGTTTAATTTTTAATTTATTACTTGCACTATAGAACCAATCCCCTTTTTAGCAAAACAATTAAATTTTTCGGTTTATTGCCATTAGCATCTTTTCATACCCCACTTTTTATTTACAAATGTCCCTACCGAATTTCCAGTTTTTCTTCTTCAACTACCTCAGGTTAATATGATTTTCTCACAAATACTCGCTTAATCTCAGGATTTCATCGCCCTTGAATTTATGTTCACTATTAAATGGAGTGATTACAGGACATGAAGATTTCCTTAAGGCATAGTAAAAAAAAAACCTACGAACTTTATATTCAAGGAAGTAGGCTTTCTTTATATTAATTTTTTCTATAGCAAGTAACGTGGAACGCCTGTATCTTTCACTGTGTCATTTACACCGATTACGTTTGTTTCACGCTCTTTAAATCTTAAAACATCCACATCCATGTGCTCCCTTTTCAGTAAAACCCACTTGGTTCTATTCAACTGATTCGTACACTTTGGTTTTTAAGTATTTATGTATGACACTCATTAGTTAACCTCATCAGCTCTGCTCTAACCAGTTTACCTAAACAAAATGAGCGAGTCCTGTTTTGGCCACAGGTGCATGTAGATTGTACAGGAGCTCCCAGAAGAAAAATTGGAGGCATCAGCCACTCTTTCTTTTGATGCTAATGACGGAACAACCAAACGATTTACTTAAAGATATCCATTCCAGCTTTAAAAAATGAGTTTAATCCATTAGCCACTGATTGAACCGTATTCGCATTATTTAGTAGTGACCGTTTATTCTCCGCAGTTGGATTCGCTTGTGCTTGTAGAAAGGAGGCTTCCAGAGTTGACAGCTTTTGTCTCAATTCATTGATTTGCCCTTGTACTGACTCCTTAGTAACAATTGCAATAGCGTCTCTGAAGTATTGTTTACCTTCTGGCTTTATCGTTGCTTTGCTTATCTTCCCAGTCGTACTCTTTTTGATATCTATGAGGTTTTTGTTCACAAGTATCACTAACTCGGCCCTTATCACTTCAAGACTTTTATTGTATTTTTCAGCAATTTTACTTACACATCTTTCTCTATTGCATTCCTCAAGGAAAAAGAGTATTTGCTTTTGTAGATCGTTCATATTTGTTTCTCCTTTTAACTTTCTTTCATTTGTGAGAATTCTTAAGCTTCTTTCTGCCGGTTCTTTGAAGTTTGTATGCCATTAACCCCAAAAACACAGATATTGTTATTTAATGTAGTATTTTCTCTTAAAAAGTAGCTTTAATTTATCACAGGAACCACAGAATCTAATATAAAACTACAGAAACCAACAAATATTTTTTAAATATTCAAAAAAATAATACAAAAATTGGAATTATACAAAATCATATGATATGACGACATGGCCTCTATTGGATATACCCAGGATAAACAATTTTCTGGGACCCTTAGATTGTTCTTAAAGAAAATTGGCTTTTTTTCAGAATATATTCCTAAAATGGCGATGTGTAAGATTGATGAAACATTTTGAAAGTATAAAGCGATGCGTGGGCTTATTCGTGCATCACGTGGGAGCTACCGAATACTAGATCGAATGCTATCCAGTATCAATAAAGAAGTCATCTATTTTATTCATTTATTAGTCTACAAAAAACTTATTCACTAACTATTCCTTCTTTAACACTCTTAATCTATCCATTTTGCCCGCGAGAAAAAGGTTGCCGCAGCATTAATGAACCAAATTAAATATGAAAACAACTTGTTGCAGGGCCCAACATCTCCATCAAGCTAAAAATAGATTTGTTATCTCTGCAATGGACAAATTTTATTATTTTTGAAATATGAAATGAAGCCGGGGGGCGATTACCTTAGTAACAGATAACCTTAAACGTTCGCTAAAGCATGAAGGATTCAATATGAAAATGCGTAGTTTGAAACTTCATTCAATATCCCAAAACTGAGTTTGATAAGGGAAGTCATTTCGAAATCATACATATTCTAAAAAGATAACTATACGGCTTCTATGAGAAAATTCAAACATGACCTGTAGGACTATCTGTAATAAATGTGCAACAGGAAACCTTGTTTAAGTATTAAACATACTTAATGAATACTTTTTCGCCATCATTTCCAAGAGTTTTACCCCGGCAACGCTGTTCCCCTTCTCATCCAGCGCTGCACCATAAATTCCAATTCCGCATTTTCCAGGGACAGCCCCCATGATTCCTCCTGACACGCCGCTTTTGGCCGGAATGCCAACATTAATGGCAAATTCACCTGAGGCATTATACATGCCGCAGGTAACCATGAATGTCTTGCAAATACGAGCAATGTCTTCGGGGATGATTTGCTTTCCCGTCAACTGATCTTTCCCATTCATGGCCAGCACACAGCCTATCCTCGCCAAATCCTGACTGTCCATTTCAATGGCACACTGCTTCGAATACAATTCGATTAAGTCCTCCACATCTTCGTTTATTACATTATGCTGCTTTAAAAAATAGCTTAACGATCGATTTAAGTCTGCTGTATTGTATTCTGAACTGGCAACTGCTTCATTAAAATCGATAATAGGATTTTGGGTCAACTCCCGGATAAAATATAAAATACGCTTAAACCTCTCATTTACATTGACACCTGAAACCATGTGGGTAACAGTCAATGCTCCTGCATTGATCATCGGGTTTAACGGCTTGGATGGCTTATTTGTCTCTAACTTGGCAATGGAATTAAAAGGATCACCGGTAGGTTCTTTTCCTACAAAAGAAAAGACATAGTCCTCTCCTTTTTCCATTAATACCATAGCAAGTGTCAATACTTTTGAAATGCTTTGGAGGGTCATTTTGACACTTACATCCCCCGCACAATATCTTTTTCCGTCAGGATAGTAAATAGCCACAGATAAATCTCCAGGATTCGCCTTTTCAAGAGCCGGTATATAGTTTGCCACGTTTCCCTTAACGGTAAATTTTTTTGCCTCATCAACAAGTTGCTGCAATTCTACATTGGACCTGCATTGATATCCCATATTTTTCACAATTTACCCTCCTTTAAAGGCGAATTCTTGGCAGATAGTGGACTGACTATTTTACAACATCCCATTGTTATTTTTCACAAAACCAGCAAGTAGATAATAAACAGAAAGTAAAGTTAATATTAATAGGAGAAAAGAATAATCAGGATTTCACCCTATTTGCTGCCTGATTTCCTGAATGATGGTTTCCAGTGATGTCACGACGCCTTTTTCATCCTTATAACTAATATGCTTAGGTTGAAAATGAACGGGCGAATCCAAACCTGCTGCTGCTGAAATTCGAAATAGTCCTTTTCGAAGTGTCACGAGAAAGTTGACGACGCGGTATTTCTTTTCGTCAATCACGAGAGCCCTTTGCAATTCTGGGTCTGTTGTGGCTACCCCAACTGGACAGGCATTAGATTGACATTTCAATGTTTGGATACATCCTATGGCAATCATGAATCCACGAGCTATATTGACAAGATCAGCCCCCATCGCCAAAGCAATCGCAATCCTGTCAGGGGTGAACAGTTTACCTGAAGCAATAATTTTAACCCGGTCGCGTACCCCATATTTTTGAAGGGTGGAGACAACAATTGGCAGGGCTGATTTAATCGGCAAACCGACACTATCAATCAATTCTTGATAAGAAGCCCCTGTTCCGCCTTCCCCTCCATCCACAGTGATAAAGTCCGGACCTTTGCCGGTTTCCTTCATATATTTGGCTAATTCCTCTACGCTATCATTACTTCCTACAACCATCTTCAATCCAACAGGTTTACCCGTATGGCTGCGGATTCTTTCAATGAATTCACACATTGTCGGTACATCATTGAACTGATGAAAACGATTGGGGCTATCAATCGATTTGAATGGTTCCACTTTGCGAATTTCGGCAATTTCTGGAGTAACTTTTTCAGCATCAATATGTCCCCCGCGTGTTTTGGCACCTTGGGCGAGCTTAACCTCAAATGCTTTTATTTGAGGAATTTCACTTTTCCGCTTTAACTCGTCCCAATCCATTTCGCCATGCTTATCGCGCACCCCGAACATGGCTGGGCCAATCTGCATAATGATATCGACGCCACCCTTTAAATGATAAGAAGAGAGTCCGCCTTCCCCAGTATTCATCCATGTGCCTTTCGCTAAAGCCAATCCTTCTGATAAAGCTGTAATGGCATTATGTCCTAATGAACCATAGCTCATCGCCGACATCCCAATTAAACCTTTTAATCTAAATGGATGTTTTGTATTTGGGCCAATGATTACGGCATCATGGTCATGTAATAAGTAAGCAGAGCCGTAATCATTGGCCCAAATACAAAACATCCATTTAGATTAAAAGGTTTAATTGGGATGTCGGCGATGAGCTATGGTTCATTAGGACATAATGCCATTACAGCTTTATCAGAAGGATTGGCTTTAGCGAAAGGCACATGGATGAAT
>NZ_JBFUHM010000048.1:0-34967 GCF_056402395.1 Peribacillus sp. P4_B1 | reverse complement strand
GAATTACAAGGAGCAATGGCTATTTTCACCGTTAACTTGAAAAGAATATTGAAATTAATGGCCTAAAAAAGTGACAAACAGAAGCAAAAAAAGACGATTTCCATTCAAGTACCGAATGAGAATCGTCTTTTTTTAATTTGATTTACCGTACTAGTTAGAAAAACGTGAGTTTTTCAGCAGCCTCCTAAAGTGGTTTTCCCTTTTTTTTGGGGTACGATGGATCGCCATTCTATCATTCTGTAGGCACCTATCCATGATTCTTGGAAAGGGGCATCTCTCTTTAGTGGACAAAATGACTAGAAGTACAAAGGTACAATTTGGAGGGACTGGTTATATATCCATGCCTTTTTTACAAAGGTGAATAGTATATAGGAATCGGACAAGTAGGGTCCAATGGCTCAAGGCCCAAAAAGGGGAGAACAACATGCATTTCGAAATTGGAATGACTATTTTTGTGTTCGCCATGACAATGATAGTTATATTATGGAGGCCGGGAGGAATAAATGAAGCATGGCCAGCTTCAATCGGTGCTGTGATTATTTTACTGACTGGCATAGTATCCCATAGAGATATTTTGGATATTATCAATAAAATCGGGGGCGCATCGATCACTATCATGGCAACGATTGTCATGGCTGTTATCTTGGAAAGTTTTGGATTTTTTCACTGGGCGGCTGCAAGACTTGCCAGCCTTGCTAGAGGATCGGGGTATCGCCTGTATTGGTACATTCAATTATTGTGTTTTTTAATGACCCTGTTATTCAATAATGACGGCAGCATCATGATTACGACCCCCATCTTGATCTTGCTTCTGAAAAATCTTAGATTAAAACCACATGAGGCCATCCCGTATCTTTTGAGTGGGGCATTGATTGCAACAGCTTCAAGTGCGCCTATTGGCGTGAGTAATATTGTTAATTTAATCGCATTGCAAATCGTGCATATGACGCTTTATATGCATACTGCCATGATGTTTGTACCTGCAACTCTGGGGTTGGTCTTTATGTCATGGTTGATGTTCGTAGTGGTCAAGAAAAAATTGCCTAAGAAATTACCGGATATTTCTTATGACATTGAGGAAAGTTTCTTCACTAAGAATTTCCATCCTTTAAAGGGGAAAATGACAGTTGAAACAAAAAGGCAACGCACAAAGTTCATGTTGAAAGTATTGCTCTATGTGTTCGTGGTGCGCTGTTTACTCTTTGTAGCTTCTTATTTTTCCATTCCAATTGAGTGGGTTGCTGTACTTGGTTCTTTATCTTTACTGGTCTGGAGATGGTACCATTTACGGACAAATCCTGTCGATATCTTAAAAAAGACCCCATGGCACATCCTGATATTCGCATTCTCCATGTATGTCATCATTTATGGTCTCCATAATGTAGGACTTACAACCATACTTGTAGAGATATGCGAACCGATTGTTAACCAAGGGTTAATGAGTGCGAGCCTTGTCATGGGAGGATTGGTTTCGATCCTATCGAACATCTTCAACAATCATCCGGCATTAATGATAGGCACCATTACCTTAACGGAAATGGGACTTGATCCAATCACCTTAAAAACTATCTATCTAGCTAATATAATCGGTAGTGACATGGGATCATTGTTATTGCCCATCGGTACTCTTGCCTCGCTTATCTGGATGCATATCCTGAAACAAAACAAAATGAAAATAAAGTGGAAAGATTATTTAAGCGTATCCCTGATAGTCATACCCATAACAACAGTGGTGACACTGCTATTATTGTATTATTGGGTGCAAATGATTTTTAGCTGAATAAACCTCTAGGAGGAGATAGTAATGAGTGATGCTGTTGCATTACTGGGTAAACAGATTGATGTTCAACTCTCAGGAAATAAAACCTTCAAAGGAATTCTGACTGATCTGAGCACGGATATTCTAGTGTTGTTCAATGGACAGCGGTATTTGTATTTTCCAATGCTGCATGTCCATAGATTCAATCTGAGTACAGAGATTGATAGCGAGATTAAATATCCTATTGAGTCCCCCATGATGGAAGAGATGGCGTCCATTTCCTATCGTAAAACATTAATGAATGCAAAAGGGGTTTTTTCAGAAATCCATGTTGCGGGACATATTCCTTTACACGGTTATATCACAAATGTTTTCAATGATTACTTTGGGTTCTACTCGCCTGTATATAAAATGATGTATGTATCGCTGCACCACCTTAAATGGCTTACTCCGTATTATCCACATGCCACACCATACACCCTCAATAAAGAGAGTTTCCCCATAAACCCGACAGGTGTGCCAATGCTTCGTTCTTTGGAGGACCAATTAAAGAAAAATGCAGGAAAGCTTGTAGTATTTGATGGGGGAGAGGATCCTATGAAAATCGGTGTGCTTAAAAAGGCTGAAAACAACTTGGTTGAGTTAACGACAGCTAGTGGGGATGATGTGTTTTTGAAGCTTTCACATATTAAAACCGTGTATATGCCTTAGATTAATAGAAATGGGGGGAAAGCCAATTATGCTTGCCCCTCATTTTCATCTTCTGCTAGATGATGGGGGATACCAACGGATTCGGGTTCCTGATTAAAAATCCATCGTCTTCGTAATCAATTTCAGTTTGATCTGTAAAATGGGAATCCGAGGGGTCAATCAAAATTTTAATATCGTGTAAAACAAGTATTTCCTCTTGCTCCTTTTTCGAGCTTGCCAAGCTTAAAGAGTAATTCATCTGGTTACAGCAAGTTCTGTTTATACCAAACCTCAAATACGTTTCCTCTCCAAAGCTATGTTGTCTATCTTTAATTGCCTGCCGGGCTTTCCCTGTCAGTTTTATCAAGATGTTCACTCCAATGTCGTTAGGCTGTTCATAAATAGGGCGAGCGGTATATGTACCACTTTATCAACGTTCGATCTTCACGGTTAAAGGAGCACTGGCGTACAAATAAATAAATTTCGCTGTTCCATAATCCTTTGGATTGCTCCATTTCCACTATACATTAAATCCCTCCCTGTTAAGAAGGGTAATTTTGAAAGCGGTTACAACGCGACTTCAGTGTGGGTATAATGATTCATCTTAGATCGCATCATTGATTGCTACCATAAAAAATGATTATTTTTTGCGAAAAAAATAGGCTAAAAGTTTTATGTCGTTCACCGATAATACTATTGCGATGAGTATAAAGGTATATTCATATTGGTTGAAAGTAGGTCTAAAGATTCGAAAATGTTGCTTTGTTTTTGGAAAATAGTGAATTTTAAAATATTTAAGCAGATAAAGGAAGGGTTAAAATGTTTAAAGGAAAATTAAGCTATATGGTAATTTTATTGGTATTCATGGTTAGTTTCACTTTTTTACCTGGTTTAAAGGTCGAGGCGGCAGATCATGTGCATACTGTAATTTCTAATGAAACGGTGAAATCGATTGCCAAGACTTATGATATATCGAAGGAACAATTAATGAAAACGAATGGTTTACCGGATGATCAGTTATATGTGGGCCAAAAGTTGACGATCATTCAAACTGCTTATACTCCTTCCATTTATCAATGGTCGGAGAGAGGAAAACAAATTGCGAACTATGCGAAAACCTTTGTAGGGTTTAAAAAGACAGCAGGAGAAGAGACGCCTGAAAAAGGGTTTGATTCCAGCGGACTGATTCATTGGGTGCTTTCCCGGCAAAGTGTGCCGATCGACCGTTTAACAGTAGATGGCTTTTATAAGCAAGGGATGGATACCGCCACTCCGAAAACTGGAGATATTATATTCTTCCTGGAAAAAGACAGCTTAAAGGTTGTGACTGCAGGTATTTATCTTGGCGAAAACCAATTTGTCAATTCTGGATATGGTGCAGAAACGGTTCAGGTTAGATCCAGCACAGAAAATTATTTTGCAAAATACCAAATTGAGTATAAAACATACACTCCTAAAGGAGAACATATCGTCCGAAATGGTGAAACGCTTAAAAGTATTTCGGGAAATTATGGCATTTCCGTGAATACGATTAAAAATCGTAACGCTTTACCGACTGATGAGTTGATGCAAGGACAGTATCTACAACTATACAGCAACCCGTTGTATCCGTTTTATGTAAACCAAGAAGCTGCATATGATAAAGCATATGATGTAATTAAGTATGGATACACCCTACGCGGATTCACCTTTGTTTTTGGGGAGGAGGATCCGATGATCGGAATGGATTGCAGCGGCTTCATCTATTGGGTCATGAAAGAGCAGGGCCTTTCAGTAAAACGAGGTTCCGCAGCGGACTACTACTCATTGCTGCCCAAAATCGAAGAACCAAAGGCAGGGGATTTAGTATTTTTTAGGGACACAGGTACAAGGCTGGGTGTAACCCATGTAGGCATTTACCTAGGGGATGGCCGTTTTCTCCATACAACGGAAAACGCAGGCGTTCATATTTCCAACCTTTCATCAGCTTATTTTGCCGAGAAGTTCGAAAGTTTCGGTCAAGTTAAAGGCCTTATGAACTAAGAAGAATAGGAAGCCTGCTTGAGTGTTGCTGGTAGCCTCTTTTAAAAAAGACGATAGGGAAGATCATTCAACCTGTTTATATTCCAGAGTCGCTTTTTMAAGGGCACGAACGAACCGATTAAAAAGATCCAAGGGCTTTACCCTGTTTTTACTGGTAAAGTCATTACCTTTGAATAAGCTTTTTCTAAGCTTCGTCGAAAGCTCCAATTGCACGCCTGCACCCGTTTTGGATGTGTTGGTAATGTTGTTTCCATTCATGCCTGAAAGGTGCTGCGGTGCGTCTTCAGTTTGAAATCCAGCTTCATTGAGTGAATGTTGAATCAAGTTCTTATAGGGTTCATTCCGTCCTCCAATGTACACCAGCGCGTTATGAACGTCGTAGTGGCCATGGATGGAAAGGATGGTCTGTGCGTTCGCTGCCATTGAAACGCCGATCGGTTCATTGAATAACTTGGATGTTATATGAAGTACCTGGTTTCCTCTTGGTTTAAGACCTTCGAATAGATATGTGCTTGCACAAAGCCTTTCTCCAAGGGCGGCAGCAATCTCGCTAGTGCCTGGTTCGATATTCCCGCCATGTATGGCTAAGACTGCAATATCAGGTATCCTATGATGAACGATGATGCGGTAATCGAGGTATTCGTGTTCATTTTGCTGCAGTTCAGCAAAATCAGTATAGCTTTTCATGGTTATCCTCCCGTATCTGTAGCCTATTTATATTCTATACCCGTTGAAAGCAAAAATAAAAAAAAAAGCGGGGATGCCCCAGCTTTTTTTTTATTTTTCGATAGTCGTATATTGTTCTATTTTCTTTTGCTCATCGGGTGTTAAAGTTTCCGTGCGTTTGAACATATTACTGGTCACAAGCAGGGCTGCTATAAGAACTACAGGTATAACCCAGCTTGTTATTTTTTTTACGATATTCATATTCTAAGTCCCCTTATGCATTACTAAAGTTCATATGGTATTTGAAAGGAGAAGCTGGATAAGCATTTTTATTGCCGCGCTTTCCAGCTTCCATGTCTTCTTTTATCTCCAGCTCCGGATAGTCGTCCGTCTTTCTCGTTTTTAACGAGTACTTGAACCCCGCCATAATACATGGGTGAAATCTTCTGAATGACTTCGTATCCTGAATTTTCTAAGTCGGATATTATTTCATTCGAAAGCCTGGATTCCGTATAAATTTTCTTTCTATCAAAGACGAACCGATTACGGTCGATGATATCCTGAAATGAGCCTTCATTCTCTGTATATGAATAAAGGACCTGCATCAATACTTGAGGAATCCTATCACCGCCGGGTGAGCCGATCCCAATCGATTCCTTCCCTGGTTTCTTAAGAATGGTTGGTGCGGTGAAAGTTCTTGACCGTTTATATGCCTCTTGAGAATTCAGGCCGGCCCGGAAATTTTTCAATTGATCGTTAAGGAAAAAGCCATTCGTATAGTCACCAGATCCGAAAAAGTTACTGAGTGTATTTGTTGTGGAAACGACAGTGCCATATTTGTCCATGATCACAAAATGTGTCGTGCTTTCATGTTCTTCGGAACCAAACGATTCCTCATTTTTCCAACTTCCACTATTGATCTTATTTTTAAGATTATTCAAGTGAATGGGGGAGAGCAATTGTTCAGCCTTAGAGTGACTTATTCCATCACCAGTATGTGCTGATCGATCTTGATAAGCGGTATTTGTGATGCCACCCAGGATTTTCATATAATCTGATTTGCTTGAAGACTCGCCCAGGTTGGTTTCCTCGGCGAGCTTTAACATTTCAAGAACTGTAATCCCGGAAAAGGGAGGAGGGGCTGTATAAACGTCATAACCGGCAAATGTTCCTTGGACCGGGGTACGTTCTTTCACCTCATAGCGCTTTAAATCCATCAAGTCGATGTCTGTTTTTCTTTTAATATCCCGTGCAATTTTCCCTTTATAAAAACCATCAGGACCTTCCTGTTGAATCTTCTTCAATGTTTTAGCAAGTCTTTTTTGGATGAGGGTTTTGCCTGGTTCAATGGCATCACCATCAGGATAAAAAAGTGAAGTGTTATCGGAATAGACCCTTGGCTGAGCTGCTTCTAAGCGTGATGATAACGTTGCGTCCACTTTAAAACCTCCTTCAGCCAAATCTATCGCCGGCTGAAGAAGATCTGCCATTGGTACGCTCCCGTACTTATCGCTTATAACCTGCATGCCGGCCACTAAGCCAGGAATCCCCGCATTGTGTCTTGAACTTGGATCTTCCGGAGAGGATTCACGATAATCGATAAAATTGGGGTCTCCGGATCCAGGGGTAATCAGCATACCGCCGCCGCCACCCACGCCAGATCCAAAAGGTTCGACTACACCTAATACATAGGATACCGCAATTGCGGCATCCGCCGCTGTTCCGCCGTTATCCAATATTTCCATCCCGACATCTATTGCGATTGGGTTTGAAGAACTGACCCCATATGATTGTTCCGTTTTACTCTTTATCGGATCATTCGTGTCAGAAATAGGGGGTGTCTTCGAACATCCAGCTAAATATATGAGCATGCAAAGGGAAATGAATACTTTTCCCGTCATACGATTAATCATCGATTATTCCCCCTGTTCGTTGAGCTTCCAAGTTGTTTCACTTTTCACATAGTATCCAATCGTTCCTTACTGAATGGGTTGTATGTTCTGTGGTGTAGCTTTTACTTCTTGTTTCTCTTGTGCAGCTTTCTTTTCTTTTGCTGCTTTTTCTTCTTGTGCAGCTTTCTTTTCTTTCGCTGCCTTTTCTTCTTGCTCACGTTGAACTTTATGGTCGATTACTTTCTTGTGATCCAATGTAATCTCGATGTGATCCTCTTTTTTCGACCATTGGGCTTTTTCACTTGTTTCCTTAGTCAACTGACGGTAAACACGTGATTTGTCGATTGAAGAGGTAGCTGGCCTTGGTGTTGCTTCTTCAATTTGCAGTGGAACGACATCGACCGTAGCTTTTCCGTCTTTCGCTAAATGGTATTGAACCATTGCTGAATCTTTCGTGCGTGTCCAGCCTTGATCGAATATGAAGTTTCCTAAGCTATAGAAAATGACTCCATCTTTATAAACATCAAACGATTGAAGCACATGGGGGTGATGGCCGATGATGATATCAGCTCCCGCATCGATTATTGCTTTAGCCAATTCTGTTTGACGAGCGGTTGTAGATGTTGAATACTCTATTCCCCAGTGAACATTCACCACAACCAAGTCTGCGTTGCCTTGCTTGGCATCCTTTGCTTTTTCAATCATTTCAAATAATAAATCAGGGTTGGTGTTCAATATCCCGGCTTTATTACTTTTTGGCACGGCATCCTTACCGTAAACATCTGTAAAGCCAAGTGTTGCGACACGGACGCCATTAACATCCGCATAGTCGATGCTATTTTTAGCTTCGGCAGTGTTCGATCCAACACCGACATAGTTCATATCTGCAGTTTTGAATTCATCAATCGTGTCAAGCAGTCCTCGTTCTTCGAAGTCCATCATATGGTTATTGGCCAAATTCATCACAGAGAAGCCAGCATCTTTAACGGCTTTCACACCACTATTATTGGAGTTTAACCTGATGGCCGTGTCTGCTTCCTTGTAGTTGGATGCCTCTTCTTTTAAAACGGGATGTTCATAATTCCCACTGACATAGTCTGATTCGGCAAAATAGGGTTTCATATAACGGAAGAGGTAATCATACCCGTGCTTTTCCGTCACTTCTTCAACATAACGTCCCATCATCACATCACCGACCATTGTCATCGTCAATGGTTGATCAGTTTTTGAAGCAGGTGTTTTCACTTCTTCAGCCCGTCCCATCCAAGTGGTAATGACTAAAGCGATTAGTAATATAGGTAGTATGATTCCAGTGTATTTAAGATTCTGTTTCTTCGTACGTTTAATAAAGATAAGTGTTTTTTCTTTTGCATTTAAAGTCCGTTTCATTTTTTGCACCTCAGAATAGGTAGTACACGTTCATTAAACCGAAAGTTAAGCCGGATAATAAAAGCGTGCTGCCAAGTGTCAATGGCATTCCTTGTCTTTGAATGGTATTCGCTATCAATCCGGGTACGATTATACCGATTCCCCGAAACTCGAATATTTCAAATGGCATGACGGGGTAGACCATGTCCAATAGGAGTTTCAGGCAAATCCCGGTCACCATCATGGCTGCGAATTTTCTTCTTCCATATAAAATCACCCATCTTGAAAGGCCGTGAGTGACGATTAAATAAGTTACTACACTAATGACCAAGATGACCAGCATGATTTCCCATTGATCAAATACTAATGCCAAATAACCTGGCACAATAAGTCCTGCGGGTACGACACCCGTTTTTTCTGAAAATATAAGGCTAAGCGTTACTCCCAGTACTAGTGCTACATATAAATCCGATCCAAACATTAAGGTTCCTCCTACTTAACTTGCTTTCTGCTTTGTTTTAGATTTCATGAATGCTTCAATTAATGGTTCCGCTGCGCCGTGAATATTCCCGACACCGTAGACGATGCGATTTTTCATCAATGGGCGGAGACGGGCCACGATTTCTTCAGTTGACCAGTTTTCCAAATCCCAATATTCTTTTGTATCCAAATTACCTTGCTCGAATACCTTTGTTATTGGTGATGTAGTTTCACCAATGGCAATGACGATTTCAGATTTAATGTAAGGCAATACATCTCTTGCAAACTGCTCTGTACGGTCCACACGGTCAGCACGGCAGTTCATGATGACGATAGGAGGTTCTGAGCTGTATCCGAACGTTTTGACACGATCCCAGATGTTCAGCGTCGATGCCGCGTCGTTTGCAGCAAAGCCATTGACAAAGAAAGTTGGCTTGACTGGATCTCCAAATCTGGTGATCCGCATGGCCCCTGGATCTGGATGCGCATTTAACATGCCGCGAAAAGCTGTTTTTTCATCAATGCCTAAAGCTTCTGCAACAGCCAAAGCCAGTGATGCGTTATCCGGAAATACCATATAATCGAATTCGCGCAAGAAGTCTTCAGAGATTCTTGAATTATCTGCAACGATCACTTTTGAGTTGCGTTCTTTGGCAATTTTCTTGAAGAAGTCCAAATATTCACTTTCAATGGTAATCAAGTGACCATTATAAGGGATTGTAGCTGTAAAGGCTTCTGCAACCTCATCCATTGTCGGTCCCATGACATCCATATGGTCTTCTAATACATTCACGATGACCCCAATGTTTGCTTGGATCATTTTATTTTGGAAGATTAATTGATAGTCAGGCTGTACGGCCATACATTCACAAACAAGTGCTTCCGTTCCTAAATCTGCTACTTCTTTAACTACACGCCGTTGTTCTCCAATGTTCGGTCCCTCTGGGCGGCGTTTAATCGGTTTTTCTTTGTCGGTAAACCAGTAGATCATTCTAGCTGATGTTCCGGTTGTTTTACCTACTGTTTTGTACTTAGCTTCCTGGATCACACCTGTTATTAGACGTGTTACAGTCGATTTGCCTCGAATACCGTTTACATTCACACGTACCGGAATGGAATCGAGACGCTTCTGATGGCGTCTTTGTTCGAAGATGCCATAGCCAAGTAAAAAGATCGCACAAATAAATATTGGTGCCATTTTTTAACCTCTCTTTTTTTAAATATTTGATTTACTGAATACACACTACATGATTTTAAACTTAATAGGCAAGAGCCAATTATTCTATCGTAATATAACAGTTGTCAGCTTTTTGCAAAAAATGTATATAGGAGTGTAATAGTATCTAATGGAATAAAATGTTTTATGAGTCCAAAGATATGGAGAAAGTCGAGTAAAACCTTGATTTATTTACACTAAAATATGGAAAGTTTAATAAATGGCCATTATGAATACAATTAAAATAGTTTTATAGGCATTTGAACCCGATTCTTAATATCTGTATTTGGATAATGAATTGTTATTAAAAGTGAGGTTTATTACAATTTATTGATTGTTTATACCCATTAATTTGACCTAAACGTTACAATATTTACGTATTTGTCATTCAATGTAAGATGGTGCATCTATAGACACATGTAGTCGGACTTTTATGAATATGACCAAAGATGAGTAAAAGAACACATCTCTTTTTTTGTAAGTTTTGGGTATTTTTCTAGAAAAATACCCGTGGGCCTATATTGTGACTTTTACCTAAAACATGAAATAAACTAAGGTTAATCCAATTTATTTAAAAAATACCTAGTTACTTCTATTAATATAGTGTTAATAGAAAAAAGAAAAATAAAAAAAGCTCAGAAGTATATCTGAGCTTTCGGCTTTTATATTTTAAAAGAATGATTTGGGTAATGAATCTCCGTTTATCATGGAGAATGCGACGTTTGTAGGGTATAAACTACAACATTAGTAGCTTATTTTTTGAAGGAATCAGGTTAACTGGATTTTTTTCTGTCAGAAATTTCAATGTTGGGGCCTTTTTTACCGCCTTCAATCACATAAAGTCTAGGAGCTAATCTCCTCCTACCTTGATTTTCAGAATTCATCTTCATATAATTTTCGTATTCTTTGCGAAAGAATTTGTTGTTTTTCCGATCTAGTGCTTTTCTTTCGTTAAAATCTGCCATGAATTTGAAAAAACGTTTCATATGAATTCCTCCTTATGGGGTTAAAAGGTCTTGGTTTAATAGTAACACATTGTTGGTGAAATTTAACCTTTTTTTACAATTTTGGAGTGAAAATTATGCTTTTTGTGTGAAAAAAGTTGTGAATTGTTTGGTTTGCAAGAAAGCGTGCAATGAACCTTACTGAGTATAAGGGCCCGTGCATTGGGTTGAAATGAAATGCTGGATCAAGTGAGTTCTTGTACTGGTGATTTCCAGTAAGTGGGTATTGGAAGTGAGAAGTATTTCAGTAAGAATATTCCTAATAAATTCATTATACACTAAATATTCTGAAAACAAAAGAAAATATTCACTTCCAACCCTTTTGATAGATTTTTCTTTTCATGATTATTAACTTTTCATGATGATTAATGCGTATAGTCTTTTATACCCCAAATACACGAAAACGAAACAATTACCATGAAGGGGAGAAAAAGAAAATTTCCCGCGTTCAAGTGACGGGAAATTTTCTAGTATCATAATTGGAATTTCTTGACCTGTTCGGTTAGCAGTTCAGCGGAAGATGCGAGTTCACAGGCATGATTCGTGACTTCATCCATCGAAGAGCTGGATTGTTGAGCGGAGGCAGAAACTTGTTCGATTCCTGCCGCGGACTCTTCAGTTACGGCTGCGATATCTTCGATGGCCTGATTGATTTCTTTACTATTTTTGGAGATATAGTTCAATTCAGCTGTAATATGCTGTATTTTCATTCCCATATTCCCGACAGAGTGATTGATTGTTTCAAAGGTTTGGCCGGTGAGCGTAATCTGTTTCGTGCCTTCATCCACCTGTGTATAACCATCTTCCAGGGAGTGGACGACCGTTTTTGAATCTGTTTGAATAGCGGTGACAATATCGGTGATATCCCCAACGGATTGTGTGACCCCTTCAGCGAGTTTCCGCACTTCAGCTGCGACGACGGCGAAGCCCTTGCCATGTTCACCAGCGCGTGCAGCTTCTATGGCTGCATTCAGCGCCAATAGGTTGGTTTGATTGGATATATCTTTGATGACCTGCACAAGCTGTGAGATTTCCTGTGATTGAGAATCGAGCCTTTTCACTTGCCCGACGGCATTTTTGACAATTCCGTCAATCATTTGCATTTGTTGGACCGAACTGCGCATTAAAGTGGTGCCCTCCTTGGTCAAGGATAGGATCTCGGTCGAACTTTGAGATACTTCCATTCCTTCAAGATGGGCCTGCTCGATCTTGCCGGTGAAATCATCCATCATGCGGACCATTTCAGCTGCCCGGTTGGCTTGTGAGTCCGAGCCTTCCGAAAGTTCGTACATGGTAGCCGCAATCTGTTTGCTGCCCTGTTGCACTTCATTTGCTGATTGAGTCAGATCCTCGCTTTGGTTGGAAACGGATTCGGATACAACCAGCATTTTTTCGATCGTATCACGAAGGTTTTTCTGCATTTGGTTGGCGGATACCGTTAATTCACCCATTTCATCATTTGACTTTTGCTCCAGTGGCTCATGATTCAGTTTTCCGTCAGCAACCATTTTCATCCTGTCCCTGACTTTAAGGAGGGGGGTGGTAATGAGGTTTGCAGTCACAAGTGCAAGCACAAGGCCGATAAGGACTGCCGCAATGGATATGATGATACTTGTAGACTTAACCGATTTCCCGCTTGCGATGACGGTTTCACCTAAATCGACAATCGTTTTTTCGCGTTCGGAAGCTAGCTCTCTAAACCCATCCATCAATTCATTGCTTATTGGTGCAACTTCATCCTTTAGTATTTCTATAGCACGTTCTTCATTTCCTTGATCATATTGTGTAAATACGCGGTCTATAATAATCGTTCTCCAATCCACGCTTTTCTCAATCAATTCCTTCGTTTTTTCAGAATCACTTAAGGCTAATAGATCCTCCTGAATGACTTTGCTTTCTTCGGTATATTTTAAGAACTTCTCTTTATTACTTTCGTCGCCATATAGAATATAGCCTCTTGCGAGTGCGCTTCTTTGTGCAACATTATTGAGTAGTTGTTCTTCATCAATTAGAATCGGCAATTTTTGGCTAATGATATCTTTGGAATGTACAAGTGACTTATTGCTGCTATAAATATTAAATGCTCCTAAGATGATACACAAAGATATGATGAGTGAAAAATGCTGCCAATATCTTTCCTTTAATACTTTTCAAATTAATGAACCCCTTTATCGATATTTTATTCCCTCTTTTTTTATCGGATAAATAATGGGTTATTTAAGCAGATGAGAAGATAACCAAGTTCTCCGTTAGGTGTGATTTTCCATAATCCAAACATCTTGATTTCTTCTCGTTTTCAAGTTACTATTGACTTGGAAAAATATAATATTCCGCGTTATGGCGGAAGAGGTTCTAGCTACCCTCTCAAAAAAACTAAGGAGAAACAGTGCTCTTTTCTTAGGGTGCTGTTTTTTTCCGTAAAAAGGAGTTTTATAGAAATGAAGAAGAAAGAAAAGGCAGTGGTTGTGTTTAGCGGAGGTCAGGACAGTACGACGTGCCTGTTCTGGGCGATGGAGAGATATGAGGAAGTGGAAGCGGTGACGTTTGATTATAATCAGCGGCACAGCTTGGAAATCGAATGCGCTCAAGAGATTGCCAAGGAATTGGGCGTGAACCATCATATCCTTGACATGTCGCTGCTGAACCAATTGGCACCGAATGCTTTGACGAGAAGTGACATTGCAGTGGAGGACGGGGAAGACGGGGAATTGCCGTCGACGTTCGTACCAGGGCGGAATTTACTGTTCCTATCGTTTGCCGGAGTGTTGGCCAGTCAGATTGGCGCTAAACATATTGTCACCGGTGTCTGTGAAACGGATTTCAGCGGATATCCGGACTGCCGGGATGTATTCATTAAATCGTTGAATGTGACCTTGAACTTGTCGATGGACCAGTCATTCGTGATTGATACGCCGCTTATGTGGCTTAATAAAGAGGAAACATGGGAGCTTGCCGATCAGCTTGGCGCGTTCGACTTTGTCCGCGAAAAGACCCTGACTTGCTATAACGGAATCATATCAGACGGCTGTGGAGATTGTCCGGCATGTAAGTTGCGGAAAAAAGGATTGGATGACTATGTAAGCAGACGGAAGGTGCTTTCGTGATGTACGGTTTTACTATAGTAGATAAACTCCAAAAAATAGATCAAGATATTCAGCGCAGCCAATTGAAATATACAACTAAAAGGGTCATGGTCAGTAAGGAATTTACCTTTGACGCAGCACACCATCTACATGACTATGAAGGAAAATGCAAGAACTTGCATGGCCATACGTATAAGGTCATTTTCGGATTGAGCGGGTATACGGATTCACGCGGTTTGATGATAGATTTCGGGGACATCAAGGATATATGGAAAAATGAAATTGAAATCCACCTTGATCATCGTTATTTGAATGAAACCTTGCCGCTCATGAACACTACGGCTGAAAATATGGTTGTCTGGATTTATGAAAAAATGGCCGAAGCCCTTTCATTAAAGGAATATGAGGGTGCTAGGGTCGAATTCGTTCGACTATACGAAACGCCGACAAGCTATGCCGAAGCCAGACGGGAGTGGATGGAAAGTGAGTAAACTCCCGGTTATGGAAATCTTCGGACCGACCATACAAGGTGAGGGAATGGTCATTGGCCAAAAAACCATGTTCGTTCGGACGGCTGGCTGCGATTATTCATGTGCCTGGTGTGATTCCGCATTTACTTGGGATGGAACCGGTAAGGAAGATACCGTCCAAATGACTGCCGAGGAAATATGGGATGAGCTGAAGCGGATTGGGGGTGCCGGTTTTTCCTTCGTGACGATATCAGGCGGAAACCCGGCACTGCTGAAAAACTTAAACAGCCTGGTAGCGATCCTACATGAAAATAAAATGAAAATAGGTGTCGAAACACAAGGGAGCAGATGGCAGGATTGGTTTCTCGATATTGATGAATTGACTATTTCTCCTAAGCCGCCGAGTTCAAAAATGAACACGGACTTTACGGTGCTCGACCAAATCATATCGAACCTTGCCAATCGAAACCCTGAAAACCATGTCTCATTGAAGGTAGTCGTCTTTAACGAAGAGGATTATCAATATGCTAAAAATGTACATGGCCGCTACCCCGATATTCCTTTTTATCTGCAGGTCGGCAATGACGACAGCAGTACGGCGGATGATCGTCAATTGATCAGCGGGCTTTTGAGGAAATACGAGGAGCTAATTGATAAAGTGATAGCCGATGATGAATTGAATGATGTGAAAGTGCTGCCACAGCTTCATACCTATATATGGGGCAACAAGCGAGGCGTGTAAAGATCTGAGACAGAAGGCGGTGTGATGCGTAATCACACTGCCTTTTACATATGGAAAGCTACCTATACCTTTTGAAGGTGTGTAGCTTTGAAGGCTGATGTGTATTTAAGGCCATACCCAAATAACCGATCCATTCCAATATGTGCGGTCCAAATTGACCCGATCATCATAAGCGCATCTGACTTTAGAAAAATGGCTAGCAAAATCATGAAAATGGACAGGGTATAAGTGTGAAATAGGTTATAAACCTTTGCTCCAACTCGATCATCAATCAGATAGGCCAACATGGAAACATCAGGCGATAAAATAAATAAAAGGAAAATCCACCAGCTGAATTCATA
The DNA here is from genome assembly GCF_056402395.1 of Peribacillus sp. P4_B1. Taxonomy (NCBI): domain Bacteria; kingdom Bacillati; phylum Bacillota; class Bacilli; order Caryophanales; family Bacillaceae; genus Peribacillus; species Peribacillus sp. P4_B1. The sequence goes on along the minus strand of NZ_JBFUHM010000048.1, from coordinate 19,234 downwards.
TAACGAATAGATGTAGATCATCGCTAAAAGGACCATGAGTCCTTCGATATGAAGGAATTTCTTTACCATTTTCCAACCTCCCAAAACTTAATTAACCATTGGTCAATAATTTTAGTGAAAAATCAAACAATGTTCTTGATGATATTTTTCACGTGAAAATAAGCTAAACCTTTTACATCTGGATAGGATAGTTCAGAATTGATATAAAAAGTTATGAATCCGTGAAGAGAAAGGAAAATGGACCATATGGATGCAGGATTCAGTTTGTTGTCGGTTAATTCTGTCAAGGATTGGATTAGCTTTTCATAGGTTTTATTAGAATCGAATTGAAGCAACTGCTGAATTTCTTTTTCCTTGGATAAAAACATGATGGAATAATGATTCTGTTGTGTTAAACCAAACTCAATGAAGCATAATAAAATCTTTTCGATTTTTTGAGAAGGGTCATTTTCCGACATGATGATATCATCGATTAAATGATTTAAAACGGAAAAATCCGTTTTCACCAAACTGTAATATATTTCCGCCTTATTTTTAAAGTGATAATAAATGGCTCCATGGCTGCAATCCAATGATTTAGCCAATTGTCTCATTGAGACGTTCGAATACCCTAAGGTTGCAAAAAGGTTTCTAGCTTCAGTCAATACCATTTCCCTGGATAATTCTTTACCTGCCGATTTCCTTGGCGACATCATTCCACCCCCCCCCTTGTTTATTGACCACTGGTTAAATGGAATGATACCGTACTGATTTACAAATATCAAAGATTAGACATTTTGCTAAATGGCTGTTTTTAAGTGAGGATTTACCATTAAATGTAACTAGAGTTTAACTATAACGTCAAACATAGTAGTATTCACCATTAACTAATAATATACTTTTATGGTAAAATGGAGGAAGCTCAAGCCCGTTGGAAGGGATGAATAGATGAAAAGGAAATTAGTTATTTTGTCTACAATATTCATAGTATTTACCGGCTGTTTTTTATTCAATAAATCTTTTAATAATAAAACAAAACCTATGGAAGACATTATAATGGTGTATCCAGCAAATCGAGTAATAACTAATGAAGTGATACTCATTGGGGATGAAGCTGAGGGCAATCTACCTGATATCGATTTGAATGATGAAAAGGAATTGGAAAAATTGGCAAAAAAGCAATATGAGCAAGGTGAAAAGGGGGAAATAATTTTTACAGAAGAAAATCAGTGAAATCACCTAACTGTAATGAGTAAACTAATGGGTGGGGAGGCAGTTATTGCTAGTTTTGGATAGTATCTATGGGAAACACATTGTAGAGGGAGTTCTGGAAGAGCTGATAGTAAGCAAACCGGTCCAAAGATTGAAGGGAATACATCAGGGTGGGGCAAGTTATTTAGTTAATGAGAAGTGGGATGTCACACGATTTGACCATTCAATTGGTGTGATGTTGTTAATAAAGGCGTTTGGCGGTTCATTAGAGGAACAAATCGCGGGCTTACTGCATGACGTATCCCATACTGCATTCTCACATGTTATTGATTTCGTTCTGGATTGTATAGATGAAGATTATCATGAAAAGATATATGATCATGTCATTATGGAATCTGAAATCCCATTTATATTGAAGGAATATGGATATGATTGTAAAATTATTGTTCAATCAAAATGGGAAATGCTTGAACAGCCAGCACCTGGGTTATGTGCCGATCGGGTGGATTATACTCTCCGGGATATGCATCAGTATGGATATATCACACTTGAATCCGTTCATGACTTTCTTGATCATGTAATCATAGTAAATGGAAGAATGTATCTGGATAATATTGATTCGGCGGAATGGTTTGTGAAAACGTATTACAGTGAAGTTATTGATTTTTTCATGGACCCACTTAATATATATGGCTATGATATCTTGGCAAAGACGTTAAAATTGGCTTTGGCTAAAAACCTGATCAGCCTTGATGACTTACTTGGTACAGATGAAGAAGTCATATCCTTGTTAAGCTCCACTGAAGACGATGAAGTGCAAAATCTGTTAAAAAGGATCCATGGTAACGTAAAGGTGAAAGAAGATCAATTGGACTATGATTTACATCGGAAAAATAAAGTGCGCCTGATGGATCCTTCCATCATTCAAGGAACCCAAGTGGTGAGAGCATCCAGTTTATCCGAAAAAGTGAAGAACATGGGAATTGAAGCCTATGAAAAAGCTTCGAAGGGCATGTATCTAAAGGTGATTTTCGATTGAATTTCGCGTCAAACCAAACAGAAAGTGAAAAACTCACGGAATCCATCCTTGAGTTTTTCCCATTACCCGTAAATTTATATAGACTATCGACGACTTGTAAGCCGCTTTCTTTAACCACTTTATTTGAGTGGTGGCATTTTATCGATATTCGAACATCATTAAATCGTAAAGGCAGGTACAACATAGTTAAATATTGTCAGTGTTAATGTTCTGGCAGACGGCATGCCCAACTGCCGGTTTTGGAGATCTTTTTTCAGCTGAACCAGCACCTTAAAAAATTAATGACGCTCTCAAATTAGTAACGCCATTTTCTAAATAACCCTTTAAACAGGTTAAAGTATATACCCACCCCTCTTTTTGTCCTATCATTTTTTTTATTATGTCAGGGTCGTCTTCCTTCAAACCTGATTCGTTTACTTCAATAATTGAACTTGTATTATCCAGCTCTTTTAATGTAATTGTAACGACCGTTTCTTGGGCGTTGCCTCCCCACGAATACACGATTTTCCTATTTTCCTCGACTTCTAATACATGTATAACCACTTCAGCATCGTATTCGTTATATCTCAATGTAAGCGTCCTGCCTGGCTCCCATCTTTCAGAACTCGATGAGAACCAGAAATTTCCGATTTTTTCAGGGGTTACTATGGCTTCAAACACCTCATTAGTTGGCTTGCCTATTTTAAATTTCGTAGTTATTTGAGTATCCATACTATATCAGCTCACTTTCGATATGTTTAAATAAGTTCCCACTAACACCTAATTAACCCGATCTACATATATTGGCGGCAAGGTCCGTCCAGTTTCAAGCAAGCTCTTCAGGTTACATAGAATAGCTGGCCATCCATTATTTATGCCCTTAAAGGTATTGTCACCATATACGAAATCGGTCTCCAGTAGCTCTTCATGCGTAAGTGTTAACTTTACAGTAGAATCATCCATTGGCTGCAGTTGAAAAGTGACCCGAGAAGGATCCTCGCGGGGTGTTTCGTCTCCTATCGTGTTCCATGTAAAAGAGAGCAGTTGCAGCGGCTCACACTTAAGTACATTTCCATGGTCAGTGATTCGTCCATCTTCCAGCAAATATGTAACGGTTGCGCCTTCTTGAAAGGATGACTTGATTTGACATCCAAAGTGATATTTTTTTGTGAATTCGCCACTCGTTAGGGCTTCCCAAAGCTTCTCTGGTGTGGTTGCGATATAAATAGGATAGACAAACGTTGGTTTTTTCATTATTCTTTTTCCTCCTCGCGTTTATACTTCTAGCACTCCTTATCAAGTCCGTGCCAAATAAAAACAAAAAGGGTTGCAATATCAAAATCGTATCATAGCTCTATCAATGATTGTCTGCTTTTTATATCCAGCCGGTCAAGCAGTTTTCTGCGACAGGAATCGGCAAAAGCCTTGAACATTTGCTAAGTGTTAAGCTTTGGCAAAGCGGATATTGGCTTATCGAGTCTGTAAATGAAATCCGTGGATTCGCACCATTCCCAGTGACCAAAACGAAATCATAAGGCGATTATTGAAAGGATATAAGCTTGAATACATTTTAGGATCAGGCCATATGGAAACTTCTTGATTTCCAACCGTTTTCAAGCTACGATAAATAAGGAAATGATAATCCGCTCCGGCGGAAGAGGTTCTAGCTACCCTCTCAAAAAAACTAAGGGGAACAGTGCTCTTTCTTAGGGTGCTGTTTTTTCTGTATAAGGAGAATGAATTAAATGTTAAGAATTCTATTTTATTTAGTATCCATCGTCACGGCGAATGTGGTTACAGCAGCTTTTGATCCATTACATTTGGGCATGTTCATCATTCCGATGGGTACATTGCTCATCGGAGGAACCTTCATCTTTCGAGATCTGGTCCAGAATAAATTCGGCCGTGCGAAAACCTATATGTGTATCGTCACCGCACTTATTTTATCTGCATGTGTTTCATTTTTATTAGGAGATACGTTATTGATTGTATTTGCTTCTGCATTATCGTTCGTGGTGGCAGAAACAGCGGATACGGAAATTTATACCCGGTTAAAGCTCCCGATGAGTTGGAGGGTGTTTTACAGCGGGATCGTTGGAGGGTTTTTCGATTCGGTGATATTTGTCGTGATTGGCCTAAGTCCACTAGGTGCCAATATATTGCCATGGGAAGCCGTACCCGCTGCGATTATCGGACAAATCATCGTTAAAACAGTCATTCAGTCAATCGGTGCCGTACTGTTGGGACGAATCAATGTAAGACTGGAAAAGCGCGTAGTCTCCGGTTGAATTCTAGGAGGGATGCACCGATGGATGGAACCAAAAAGGAAGAAGATAAATGCTATTGCCTCGAGGCCTTTCGCGAAAAATATGGTCCGCATGTCCAGGGGGAATGTATGAAGCTCTCCTGCGCCAATTATCGGAAACATAAAGGAATAGACAAAAAAGGGCCAAATTAGGTCCTTTTTTTGCGTGACTGAAGTAACCCACGAATAAAAGTGCGGAATCAAGAGTGTAGCATGAATTCACGAGTAAACGTGCGAAACTCACGAGTAAATGTGCGGAATTCACGAGTAAACGTGCAAAACTTACGAGTAAATAGCCGAACCCCACGAGTAAACAGCGCGAAATCAAGAGTGTAGCATGAATTCACGAGTAAACGTGCGAAACTCACGAGTAAATGTGCGAAACTCACGAGTAAACGTGCAAAACTCACGAGTAAATAGCCGAACCCCACGAGTAAACAGCGCGAAATCAAGAGTGTAGCATGAATTCACGAGTAAACGTGCGAAACCCACGAGTAAACAAGCCGAACCCACGAATAAACAGCGCGAAATCAAGAATGTAGCATGAATTCACGAGTAAATGTGCAAAACTCACGAGTAAACGTGCGAAACCCACGAGTAAATGTGCAAAATTCACGAGTAAATAGCCGAACCCACGAATAAACAGCGCGAAATCAAGAGTGTAGCATGAATTGACGAGTAAATGTGCGGAATTCACGAGTAAACGTGCAAAACTCACGTAAACAAGCCGAACCCACGAATAAACAGCGCGAAATCAAGAATGTAGCATGAATTCACGAGTAAATGTGCAAAACTCACGAGTAAACGTGCGAAACCCACGAGTAAATAGCCGAACTCACGAATAAACAGCGCGAAATCAAGAGTGTAGCATGAATTCACGAGTAAACGTGCGAAATTCACGAGTAAACGCGCGAAATTCACGAGTAAACGTGCGGAATTCACGAGTAAATGTGCAAAATTCACGAGTAAATAGCCGAACCCACGAATAAACAGCGCGAAACCAGGAGTGTAGCATGAATTCACGAGTAAATGTGCGAAACTTACGAGTAAACAGTCCAAATTCACGAGTAACCCCATAAAAAAAGGATTCTGGCACCGTCAATAATTGGTGCGGGAATCCTTTTTTATTAATTAGGCAACAAAATTTCTTCGGGGTTGGCTCCATCAATCTCCACTTTATATAGGTGATACTGTGGATCGCTTTTGCCGAATTTCTTGTCTACCATAAAATAGACATTTTTTGAATCGCTGCTGATGACTGGGCGATCTGTGTATCCTTGAAGATGGGTCAGCTGCTTTTCGGTCTTGGTTTTGAGGTCATAGCTATATAGCTCATAAATATAGGTACTGCCTGATTGCTCATTGGAGATGGACTGGAAAATCATCGTTTTTTCATCAGGGGTAATTGTGAAATCAAAAATGTCGACATCACGTTTAGAATCTGTGACAGTTTCGACACTTGATTTGTCAAATTTCACTTTGAAAATCCGTTGATGCGTTTCAAAAATATCATCAGCCGTTTTAGCATCCGCGTCATCATCGGTTTGATAATAAGCGGCTTCTCCATCAAGGGAGACATTTAGGGAACTAAGACCATATTTCTTAAAAGAGGTTAGTTGGATGGACTCCTTTTTTTCTATATCAAACTCGTAAATATCGAGATCGTGAGGGCGGGGACCCGTGATCGGCGAGTAGTTTTTAAACGTACCGGCTCCGATATAAAAGAGAGAGCGGCCGCTTTTTGTGAAATCGAGTTCTGTGACCAGGAAGTCTGCTTTGAATAATTCACTGATTTTCTGTGATTTCATATCAAAAAGGTGAATGGAACTGGTTGAATCTTCTTCTTGGTTCTTTTTAGCTACGATAAAGGCAAGTATATCCCCTTCGTAGGAATAAGTCGGGTCAAGGATTTGTTCATCGTTGCTCAATTCAAGGACTTTTTCTTCAATGGATAATGCAGGATTATAGAGCTTTAATTGTGGTTTCCCCTTAATGTGTGTGACGTATGCAATTGTTCCTTGGGCGGATACGTCGTATTGATTGGTTAAGCCCTGCTGCTTTTCATTTTCTTCTTTTTTAAAGATCAATCCGGCGATGACAAACAAGACAGTCACAATCGCAAGCGTGATCAGAATGAGATAGATGTGCATCTTTTTCATTTGAAGGACTCCTTAACGGTAGAGTATCATCATCGTAACAATAATGGCTAGAACAAGTAATACCTGTAAAACAGCACATATATTTGAAGCAACAGGAAGCTTTTTTAACAGTTTAATCTGTAGGGTATATAACGAAATCCATAAGACGGTCGGGATGAAAAATAAAAGCATAAACGGCTGGACTTCACTTGAGAAGATTAAAAAAGCATATAAGAAAAATAAGGTAACTGACAAAATCAAGATGCCGAGTGAAATATTGAAAATGTGCAGAAGTTTTGCTTTTTTTAAAGTCTTTCCACTATATCCCGGAAGAACCAAGGCTGTTTTGTAAATGAGGTAAAGAGATAGTAGGAGAATTGCTGCCATAATCAAGCTGAATAAAGGAAATAATGTGAAGTCAAGGGCGGAAGCGATTCCCCATCCATATACATAGACAAGGGCATGGGTCACTAACACGGTGTTGACCATGATTTTCCGGTTGATAGAGACTAGGAGGTTAAGTGTAAGTGAGAGTAAAGTTGCGCTAGTCAGTATCGAAAAAAGAAGCCAGCCGATGTAAGCATCTCCTTTTTGGAATAGTTGCAGCGCATACACCGAAAACGTAAAAAGAATTGAAACGATGGATAAAGTAAGCATAAGTTCTTTTCGGTATGGAAAGATGGCCTGCTGAATTTGACTGCCGATTTCCCATTCGTCGCCAAAAAGGATTAATGCCATTTTCTCGGCTTCTTTTGGGGTCTTCCCCTGCTTTATTAAATCATCCCGGCTCAACTTCAAATGGAGGAGCAGTTCTTCAGACATATCTTCTTTTTCTTCCTTGGTACAATCGGTTTGGTTGACGATTTTTTTTACATACTTTTCAAATGTTGTTTTCATCAGAAATCCTCCGCGCTTTTCCGAACTAAATTTTCAAGGAAGGTAAAGCTGCTGCGTTTCCGTTCAAGTTCGGTTCTGCCGCTGTCCGTGATACGATAATATTTCCTTCGTCCTGACTCAGACTCTTTCCAATACCCTTCTATAAATTCCTTTCTTTCTAAACGCTTAAGAGCCGGATATAGGGTACCTTCACTGATTTCGTATTGCCCCTCGCTCATTTGCTTAAGAATCTTCGTCATTTCATAGCCATACAGCTCTTTTTGTGAAAGAAGTGAAAGCAAAAGGAGGTCAATGCTTCCCTTCATCAATTCTTTATCCAAATAATCACCTTCTTTTATCATTTGCTTTTAGTGTAATACGATGTACATCGTATTACAAGGTGCATTTTACTTTTCTTAAAAAAAATGGTTAAATGACGATTGCTAAATAAAATCAATCATAGTAAAATGTGCTTCGGAACGGATGAGTTGTAAAGAGTGTGGTAAGGATAATAAATACATGATTTATCTGTTTGAATGAAAATACGGAATAGGATAGAAGAAATCCCACTCAAGGGGTATTAATTGATTTTTTTTTGAAAATCATTTAGATTCTATTTATCAACAAGAGCAGAAAGAAGGTCCTAGATAGATGAAAGTGAAAGCACCTGAGTCATTCACATACAGAGGTGGAAAAAGAGCTGTTCTTTTACTTCACGGGTTTACCGGAAGTACAGGAGACATGAAGAAATTAGGGAAATACCTGAATGATCGCGACTATACTTGCCACGGACCCCTTTATAGTGGGCATGGCGTATCAGCCGAGGAACTTGCTAAAACAAGTCCAAAGCAATGGTGGAAAGATGTAGTGGAAGGTTATCAATTCCTTAAAGATGAAGGCTACGAGGAAATTGCTGTTGCAGGAATTTCTTTAGGAGGATTGTTCTCATTAAAAGTAGGAATTGAACTTCCTGTAACAGGGGTAGTTGCAATGTGTGCACCGACACAAGGGAAAAGTAGCGATCGACAAAAAAAACGCTTGCTCAATTATGCACAGGCCTATAAGAAGTTTGAAGGCAAAGATGCAGACCAAATTGCTGCCGAAGTGAAGCTGTTAGAAGAAGACCCTATGACTTCGCTGAATGATATGGTGAATATAATAAATGAGACTGGTGAAGATTTAGATTTAATCACATCACCAACTCTTGTTTTACAAGGGCGTTTGGATGATCCCGACTATACGAACAGTGCTACAGCGATTTTCAATGAAGTCGATACGCAGCATAAACACTTGATATGGTATGAAAACTCTGGCCATATAATTACATTAGGTAAAGAACGTGAGCAGGTTTATGAGGATGTGTACAAGTTCTTAAATACTCTGCATTGGTCGGAGTAATAAGAGAGTTTTCTTGAAGGTCATGAATGTGATATGATCCCCTTTAAGTTTGAAAGTGTAAAGCCGACATTTATATGTAGGTTTTACACTTTCTTCTTGAGGGGATTTTATTTTGTCTGCAAAAAGAAATAACTCAAATTTTCACCGGGATTTATTTTAAGCGAGAAAAAAGTATTTATATTCTTTCGCAGTGCTAAGAGCTTCAAGTAGTTATTTGTAAAAAAAGACCTTTATGTTATCGTTATTATCAATGGTTGCTAATAAAATATCTTTCACGTCGGCATTATAAGTCATTTTGAGACTTTTTTTCAGCCATACTTCGTCTTTACCGTCTTGATTTAATTCTTTAAAATCAATCTTCCCCTCTTTAATAATCGTTTTAGGTAAAGTGAAGGCTTTAGTTGCTATATGCATATCTGCTGGAGTTAGCGCTTTATATTGAGGATCTAAAAACAATGAAATAGTACCATCAGGTTCCCATAGTGCGAGTGATACTTTCTCAATATCGACAATTTTTTCTTTTCTTAATTCAGATAGTAAAAAATCGATGGAGATTCGAGCCCTTGCTAAGCTTTTGTAAACGATTTGCCCATTTTCGATAAGGGTAAAGGGTGAGGGGTCAAAGAACCTTCGGAGTTTGCCCCACTTAAGACTTGTAAACACATTAATGATATATAAAATGACTAATACACAGGTCGTTATCATTGAACCCTTCAAACCTGAATGTGCATCAGACAAAGGGTGGGCAAGAATGTTCCCAATAATTAATGCCATTATAAAATCAATTAATCTTAACTGAGAAATGGCTCGTTGCCCCATCAATTTAACCGAAAAAAGTAAAACGATGAAGGATGTAATGGCTCTCAACATCCACTGAACTGTAGTAAGAGTTTCCTGGCTAAAAATAAAATCCACCAAAATCCACGTCCTTATAAAGGAAATATACTATTTAGTATGAAGCATTGAATCAAGGATTATCACAGGTGGGAAGTTTTTTTTAAAACGGCATGACTCTAAAGGGTAATATGGCGAATTTATTCGAGCTATAACAACACCGCTATAAAGCAGGTGTTTTTTATTGTTGATGGGTGGGTGGGATATACTACTTCATAAGTATTACCCAACACTGGCCCTTCGGAGATTTCTTTTTAAAATGTTTTCGAAAAATTTATATTAATATAACAATTGTAAAACGTATTGTAATTGAAAATAAACTGATTTAAAATGATATCTTTCCTAAGAAATTTATTTAAAAAATATCCTTGTATATTATCAGTAACAATGGTCTGATAGTTTCTACCTGGCAGCCGTGAATAATGCCGGACTACAAGGAAGTATGAAAATAAAAGAGATGAATTGGTTTATGGTTGGTTCGCTTGAAAACTTGATCCAGCATACCCCCTTTTTAATGAAGGCTCTTACTTTTTCACACTTTCTTCCTGCGGCTGAAAGTGTAAAAAGGTAAGGGCTTTTTATATAAAAAAAATGAATGGGAAATGATATATCCAAAGGGGATGAAAGCATGTATTTCTTATTGAATATACTGGGTGTTTTAGTTGTAATGGGTATCGTTTACCTTTGTTCACCTAATAAAAGGAGCGTTAAGTGGAAAGCCATTCTTACCTTGCTGGTTCTTGAATTGCTTATCACAGGGTTCATGTTATCAACTAAGATAGGGGCGTGGGTCATTAATCTGATCGCTTCATTCTTCACCTGGTTGATTGGATGTGCAAATGAAGGGATTTCATTCGTCTTTCCTTCAGTTATGGCAAATGAACATGTGGATTTCTTTTTCAGCGCATTGATGCCAATTATTTTCATTATCACGTTTTTTGATGTTTTATCGTATTTCGGTATACTTACCTGGATCATTGATAAAGTGGGATGGCTCATCTCAAAAGTATCCGGTTTGCCAAAACTTGAGAGTTTCTTTTCGATTCAGATGATGTTCCTTGGGAATACCGAAGCACTTGCTGTTCTCCGTGTTCAACTCGGCGCGATTAAAGATCAGCGACTTTTGACATTCGGAATCATGAGCATGAGCAGCATCAGCGGTTCAATTATTGGAGCCTACCTATCCATGGTACCGGCAACCTATGTATTTGTAGCGATACCTTTGAACTGCTTAAATGCCTTGCTGATTGCTAACATGCTAAATCCCGTCGATGTCAGTAAAGAGGAAGACGTCGTTTATGTACCTTCTAAAGAGGAACGTAAAGATTTCTTTTCCACCATTTCTAACAGTATGCTGGTGGGGGCCAAAATGGTCTTCGTCATCATGGCAATGGTAATCGGTTATGTGGCGTTAACGGCCAGTGTAAACGGTATTTTCGGTTTCTTTGTGGATGGCCTGACCATTCAAAAAATCTTCTCTGTCATTTTTAGTCCATTTGCATTCCTGCTTGGACTAACAGGACATGATGCCATGTATGTCGCTCAATTGATGGGAATCAAGCTTGCCACGAATGAGTTCGTCGCCTTGCTCGATTTAAAAGATAAAATCAGTACGCTGTCTCCGCATACAGTCGCTGTTGCTGTCACTTATCTGACGTCATTTGCCAACTTCAGTACAGTGGGAATGATTTATGGAACATTCAATTCCATCCTAAATGATGAGAAATCGAACATTATCGGTAGGAATGTCTGGAAACTGCTGCTAAGCGGGATGGCTGTTTCCTTGTTAAGTGCCATGATGGTTGGATTATTCGTTTGGTGATACATTATAAAAGAGAGGGCATCCATTTTTTTAAAATGGATGCCCTCTCTTTTATTCTGGAGAAAAAAGCTGTGCTGGGATTCTCCCTGCACAGCTTTTTGGTTTATTTCCTCAAATAATTCTCCGTATAATATGGTTTATTTTCCTCATCGAAGGCCACTCCGACACCGAGCGATTCAAAATCCTTCTGTAATTTGTTTTCCCTGTGGCCAATGGAATTCATCAGGCCTTCATGGGCAAAGATACTGCTATTCTGACCGGCAGCCAAGTTTTCCCCAGCCATTCGAAACTTGATTTTGTCATCTTCCATCCTGTCGAACGGGGATTCTCCTTCAAGGTTTGTATGGTTGAAGTATTGATTGACGGCCATATCTGTACTGTGATCCTGTGCAGTGACCTTCACTCGTTTATCCCATGAAAGCACTGAGAGATTATGATTGACCCGTGATGCATTGGTCAAATCGAATAATTGATATTCAAAGCCTTTCTTTAACTCGGGGCTGGCTTTTGCAAAATAGCCGCTCTTTTGCTTTTCCAGTTTTTCGTCGATGATCTGGATCGATGTGACTGTATTATTTTCATGTTTATCATAAAAAATGGTCACATAGCTATTATCCATTTTAAACATATCGTATTCGCCATCACTTCGAATCTGATAATAGACGTTGCCTTTAAGCAGTTTTGTTACAGGCTCGCCCAATTTCGCAGTCACGGTTTCCTTAGGGGTGCCGCGTTTAATGCCTTCCTTTGAGGAAATCAAATCTTGATTCGTATATAAACCAACAACTTTATTGTTATTATCGTAGGCAACCATGAAGAAGTTTTGATAATTTTCATGATAGGCGAACCAGTCTACGCCATATTCATTCCGCGTTTTCCGCTTTGCTTCCCCAGCCAGTTTTTCTACGTCATCCTTTGTGTCGCCAATTTCGATATTACTGACTGAAAAGGATGCTTCAGAAGGTGCTTCCAGTGCTGGTTTTTTCACTTTTTCCGTTTCTTGCTTTTCTTTTTCTGAAGCGGTATCCAAAGTTTCAGCCAGCGAACCCATCAGGTTGTTGACTCCGGTGTTCAGTTTTTCCAAGGCAGTTGAAACCTCGGGCCCGTTTATAAAGGAACGAACATCGGATGCAAAGGAACCAACCCCCGCCTTGAATCCAGACTCCTGAATATTTTTACCATATCCATACCAAAATCCACCGAGTAGGAGTATGAGAACTACAATATTAAACAAATTCCGCAAATCGTACACTCCTGCTCTATCTGGGATATCGAATCCCGATTATTGAAATATCAGCTGCAGCACACTTAAAACAGGTGGAGCACATAACAAAAAGAGTGAACACATGATTAGTATTTGGGAGGCCGTTTTTGGAAGCTTTTCCTTCCCTTTTCCCGAATACCAGCCACTGAACTGAAGTTTATTTCTATACCAGACAAATAATAAAATGAGTATCGCAATCGAGCCTAGCCAGCCATACTGATTCGGATTAACTCCCATGTTTATATATATACCGTTTACAATATTCGAAATGATCGATCCGGCTATCCCGAATATTAATATGATGCGCATCAATTCTAATAAGACCTTCATATGTCACTCCTTGGTTTCACCATTATACTCATTTGTTTACAAAATAAAAACTTTAAGTGATCAACACTGTCCTGCTTGATCACATACAGAGTTTACATATTAAATCGCATACATATTATACCAAAAATATAGTGGGGAATAAAACGGATGCCTCTTACGATGGTATTTTTATTAGGTTATTAATTGATGGATAATAATGTTATAATTTGTTAAATTAATGCACTGAGGCGGGATGCTTTATGGATAACAAAACTCAGCTAGCTTTCATTCTTATTTTAATACCTCTCGCAATATCGATTTTTATTTGCTTCAAACCTGAATTATTAATACCTGGAGGATATGATTCAGCTCTTGATGGGTATGTAGTGTCCAGAACAATGATGATCATTTTCACTTTGCATTTATTAGTTAAATTAGGAGAATTCATTATAAACAAAAAAAAATAGCACATTTGAGCTAATCTTTTTTGTTTTATTCTTCAATGATGATGTTTGATCGGTTCAGCAAAAAAACGGAATCCCTTTAGGGGACTCCGTTTTTTTGTTTTGAATTACTTTAATTGATCATTCAATACACTTTCCTCGAGAACGGAAAACTTATCCCCATACACTCTGGTTATGTGATTTTCCCCCCACGTACACAGTGCGGATAGGATACTTTCCAGGCTTTGCCCATACTCACTAAGTTCATATTCCACTTTAGGGGGGACTTGGTTATAAACGATACGATTGATGACCTCGTCCTTTTCTAACTCCCTCAATTGTTGGGTCAACATTTTTTGGGTGATGTTCGGCATAAGGCGCTTCAATTCACTGGTCCGCTTTTTTCCGTGGGTCAGATGGCAGAGGATTACGCATTTCCACTTTCCGCCCATTACTTCCAGTGTCGCTTCAACTGATATATTGTATTTCTTTTTTTGCATGATTGGCATACTCTCCTTGTTTTATAGGTACTAAAAGGTGCCTATATCACTTTAAAGTACGTACTGTTTTTTATTTCTATTATAACTCATAATAACATTTGCACACCGAATTCAACTGTACCATTTATAAAAAAAGTTGCTAAGGCAATTTCAATGATAGTACAAAACGGAGAAGGAGAAGAGGATATGATTTCAAGTAAAAATAGAAGTACATGGGCATTGCTGGCTTTAGCGATCAGTGCCTTTGCGATTGGAACAACAGAGTTCATCAGCGTTGGACTATTACCACTCATTTCTAAAGATTTACACATTACAGTGACGACGGCGGGATTGACGGTATCCTTATACGCCTTAGGGGTCATGTTCGGGGCACCTATCCTGACATCCCTGACATCGGATATGTCGCGAAAGACTTTATTGCTATGGATAATGGTCGTGTTCATTGCCGGAAATGCATTAGCGGCTTCTGCGACCACGGTCGGTGTATTATTGATCGCACGTGTCATTTCAGCGCTTGCACATGGTATCTTCATGTCAATCGGCGCTACGATTGCTGCTGATTTGGTCCCTGAAAACCGCAGGGCAAGTGCCATCGCCATCATGTTTACAGGCCTGACGGTGGCAACGGTGACCGGAGTTCCTTTTGGAACCTTCATCGGTCAGCAATTCGGCTGGAGATTCGCTTTCATGATCATTGTGGCAATCGGCCTGATTGCTTTCATCGGGAACAGCATCCTGGTCCCGTCCGATTTAAGAAAAGCTTTACAGACAACGTTCCGTGACCAAATCAAATTGGTTACGAATGGCCGATTGCTGCTAGTATTCATCATTACAGCATTAGGGTATGGAGGTACATTCGTTGTCTTCACGTACCTCTCGCCATTACTTCAGGAAGTGACAGGGTATAAAGAAGGAACAGTGGCATTGATTTTGCTAATATATGGAGTAGCCATAGCAATAGGAAATACCCTTGGCGGGAAATTCGCGAATCGCAATCCTATTAATGCCCTATTCTATATGTTTCTTATTCAAGCCATTGTACTTGTTGTCTTGACTTTCACAGCACCGTTTAAGATAGCCGGTCTAATTACGATCATTTTAATGGGATTATTTGCATTCATGAATGTTCCGGGGCTTCAAGTGTATGTCGTCATGTTAGCGGAGCGTTTCGTGCCGAGTGCAGTGGACGTGGCGTCAGCCATCAATATTGCTGCCTTCAATGCGGGAATCGCCATTGGTGCCTACTTAGGTGGGGTGATTACGGATTCGATCGGACTGATTCATACAGCGTGGATAGGTGGAGTTATGGTGTTTGCAGCAGTGATTTTAACAGCTTGGAGCCGTGCCTTGGAAAGTAAAGACCGTTCCAAGGGAACTGGCAAAATAGCATAGGATTGAAAAAGTGATGCATGTTAGAAAAAGCATGCTATGCGTTTAGAGTATCATTAACCAAGTATCATTGCATCCCTTCAGCGAATGATGGAAGGTTCCTTGAAGGGATGTAATGATACTGATACTTAAACGCATTACAATCTTAAAAACAATGAAGAAAAAATTTGGGGGTAGAGTATAATGGTGAAAAATTTACAAGATACAACTACGTTGCATAATGGCGTTAAAATGCCTTGGTTCGGATTGGGCGTATTTAAGGTGGAAGAAGGACCGGAGCTGGTAAATGCAGTTAAAGTGGCCATTAAACATGGTTATCGCAGTATCGATACGGCTGCCATTTATGAAAATGAAGAAGGGGTCGGACAAGGGATCATTGAGGGCTTAAAAGAAGCTGGAATCTCAAGGGAAGACTTATTCGTAACATCAAAAGTCTGGAATGCTGATTTAGGATATGAATCAACAATCGCGGCTTACGAAAAAAGCTTAAAGAAACTTGGCTTGGAGTACTTGGATTTATATCTTATCCATTGGCCTGTGGAAGGAAAATATAAGGAAGCTTGGAGAGCGCTGGAAACTCTTTATAAAGAAGGAAAAGTAAAAGCGATCGGTGTGAGCAATTTCCAGATTCACCATCTTAAAGATTTAATGAAAGATGCCGAAGTGAAGCCGATGGTCAATCAAGTGGAATGCCATCCGCGTTTAACTCAAAAAGAAGTTCAGGCATTTTGTAAGGAACAAGGAATACAACTTGAAGCTTGGTCACCATTGATGCAAGGTGAACTTTTGGATAATGACGTTTTACAAGCAATTGCGGCCAAGCATGGCAAATCAGTTGCACAAGTCATTTTGCGCTGGGATATACAAAATGGGATTGTAACGATTCCCAAATCCACTAAAGAACATCGTATTGTAGAAAACTCATCTGTATTCGATTTCGAATTGACGGAAGAGGAATTGAACCAAATTGATGGATTGAATCAGAATCACCGTGTTGGTCCAGATCCTGATAATTTCGACTTTTAATAGTTGAATGAAGGAGAGAGACGAGAGCATTCGTCTTTCTCTTTTTTTGGATGTCTGCCCAAATATGGAAAAGAAAAAAAGGCTCCAAATTGAATGGAGCACAATTTCATATAAGCCATCGAAATCGCTTCAATCATTCTCCTGTGTTCTGCTTTTTTGCATGGACGAATAAATTCAGTGCTGTGTCGATGTCATTATTCTTTAAAGACTTTTCAAGTGTTTCATTTACGGTGGAAAGGATTTCCTGAAGTCTTATCTCACCAAGGTCCGTTATGATCGCACACACACCGCGACGGTCGTCTTCATATCCAAGCCTTTGAATGACGCCGCAGCTTTTATTTTCCATTCTAACAGAAAGCCTTGACATCGCACTTTGACTTAACCCGACTAACTGTTGCAATTCCAGCAGCCTCAGTTTTTTTTCTGGTGTTTTAGATAAAAATAATAAAACATAAAACTCATTCAAAGCCGTTTGGTGTCTTGCTTGCAGCATTCGATCAAGCTCATTGGCGAGCTCGGCATGAATACGTGTAAAAGATAACCATGTATTTAAAAGGGTTTGTTCACTGGACATTTATATTCGCCTTCCTCTGCTTACTTCCTTTAAATATACCACATATTAAAGAATGTGTACCAACAGACGATAGCGTTTACAATGAACGCAATCGTCTGTTAAGGAGAATCTGATTAGTTGACACAATATTATCGAGATGATATAAATGCATGTGCATGCATTATAAATTGAAGGAGATAAAAAATATGAAAGATTTATTTTCGCCTTATCGCATAAAAGAACTTGAATTGAAAAATAGGATCGTCATGCCGCCGATGTGCCAATATTCCGTCGAAGCGGAAGATGGGATACCAACTAATTGGCATCAGCACCATTATGTGAGCAGAGCAATTGGCGGCACTGGGTTTATCATCGTGGAAATGACGGATGTAGAACCTGATGGCCGGATTACGAATGGCGATCTTGGATTATGGTCTGACGATCAAGTTGATGCCTTCTCCAAAATCGTTAAGGAGGTTCATCAATACGGTGCAAAAATCGGTATTCAAATTGCTCATGCGGGGCGTAAAGCACAGGATGCAGAAACGCCGGTAGCACCATCAGCCATCACGTTTGACGAAACGTTTAAGACACCAAGAGCTTTGGAGACGGAAGAAGTTAAGGAAATGGTCGATAAATTCCGTAACTCAGTTAGAAGAGCCGTTCAAGCAGGCTTTGACGTGATTGAATTGCATGGGGCACACGGATATTTAATTCACCAATTCACATCGCCACTTACGAATAAACGTGAAGATGAATACGGAAAAGACTTAACCAAATTTGGAGTAGAAGTAATTGAAGCAGTGAAAAGCGAAATGCCAGCTGATATGCCTTTAATTATGCGTATTTCTGCAAAAGAATACGTGGAAGGCGGATACGGTCTGGAAGAAAGTATTGAGTTTTCCAAAGTCTTTAAAGAAGCAGGTGTGGATATGTTCCATGTCAGCTCTGGCGGAGAGGGCCCGATTGGAGCAGACGGAAGACCGGGCACGCATGCTAGCTATCAAACGCCATTGGCTAGGGAAATTAAAAAAGCTTTGGATATTCCAGTGATTGCTGTAGGTAGATTAGATGATCCAATTCTTGCAAACTCAATCATTGGAAATGAAGAAGCAGACTTGGTGGCAATAGGAAGAGGGATGTTGCGCAACCCTTACTGGTCTCTAGAAGCATCTAAAACTTTGAATAAACAAGTTGATATTCCTAAACAATATGAGCGAGGTTTCAGACATTAAGAATAATTCATTAGTTCAAAATAAAACGCTAGCGAAAATGATATTCGCTGGCGTTTTATTTTTAAAAATCAGCTATCCTGTTAGGTGCGCTTTTATCAAGAATGAATATAAGTGAACATGCATTTTCAATTAGCGTTGTATGTTTACCTTAAAAGTACACAATCCATAAAGTAATGTTTGGCTGGAATATTTGTTATAATGAATTAGATAAATCATACGATAATTCGAGGTGCTAATTATGGAAGAAATCAAAGTCATTACAACTGAAGAAGTGGAAGCAAAGCTTGAGGCAGGCGAAGCGATGGAACTTGTCGATGTTCGTGAAGACGAAGAAGTGCAAGAAGGAATGATCGAAGGCGCGAAACATATCCGCATGAATGATATCCCAGCTAATCTTGATTATTTTGATAAAGAAAAAGAATACATCTTTATCTGCCGTTCAGGACGCCGCAGTGAAAATGTATGCCATTATCTTCAGGAACAAGGATATAAAGTGGCAAACATGGAAGGCGGAATGCTTGAATGGGACGGCGAAGTCATCGTTAAGTGAAGCTCTTCAAAAAAACCTGTTACTTTTGTAAGCGTAAATCCAAGAATGTAACGACATATTTGAATGAAGAAAGAAAAAAAATCGCGGTTTGTTCACAATGCCGAGAATATGCGGAAAGACGTGCATATTTAAAGGCATGAAAAAAAGGGTCCTTTCATGAGAGGGCACTGAAAAAGTCCCTTCTGGGCCAATAGAGGTAGATTTTCTCAGTTTATTCTGAGGAAATCTACCTTTTTTTGTTTTATAATCAAGGTAATAAATTTATGTGGGTGAGTACGATGATTCAAAAACAAACGTCTATGGTTTTTAGTCCTCATATGGCC
>NZ_JBFUHM010000047.1:0-35224 GCF_056402395.1 Peribacillus sp. P4_B1 | reverse complement strand
GCTCCAAAGTGTACTAGAGCCGCTTGGGTGTCTGGCCCCCCCTTGCTGTGAGCTATAATATTTACTTTTTCGCCCCCGAAATGGTTACTGATTTCTGCAAGCATTTGAGCTAGCAGCCTTCCGTTAGCATATTGGCTAACTGATCCATTTCCAGCAGAATCGTAAAGCTGTACAAAAACCGTTTGATAGCCCGCTTCATATGCCATAGTATACATATCATTGACACCGTGATAGTCCGTTTCACCGTACCAGCTGGCTGAATTGCCATTTTTACCTTGGACAAATACGATCGGTGGTTTATTTGGGTCAAGATTGGGAGGGGTACTTCCCAGAAACCAATCCCCTGGGTTGAACGTTTCGGATGGAGGCTTCAATTTTCCCGCTGAGGAAAAGTTCGGCTTTGCCATAATTAATATGGTTAGTATGAGGACAAGAAAAACGACATAATTGATTACATTCCTTTTCAATTGTTATTCTCCTCCCATGGTATTTTTCGAATTCACCTATTATCAATGGCCTCCTTTACGGGTATCCTATATCATTCATTAGTTTATATTTGTACTTTTTCCTGCCATTACCTGCTAACTTCATAAAAGATGGGAAAAAAAAACTAGAAGAAAATTATTAATATAGAGATAAAGTATGAAGATGTTATAAAGAGTGCGCCTCGTAAAAAATCCAGGTTAGTTTGATGCCTACATGAGTTTATCTGGTTCACATCACTTCCTGAACGATTGGCTTCAGAAGAACTTATGAAGGATATGTTACTAGCGATTGCTAGTAAACACGAAGAAAAAAAGAAAACAAGCCCTTCTCCTGCAAAGGATAGAGGGCTTGACTTTCTTATGAACAACATTATTAATTTTTCCGTCGAATATGCCACTGTCCAATTGCCCCTAATCATGTTGTTTTGAAATCCGTCCTTTGTAAGAAATAAATCACAGCAATTGGCTGTCATAATAGAATTCCAGTATCAAACGGCTATTTTATACAAATGATCGATACATTTCACTTAAACAGCTCTCATGATACTCCATCAAAATGTTTCCCCCTGTGGGTGAGTCCATAACAATTGGGTCCGCCATCGAAGTACATTTCCATAAAAACAATACCGGCATGCCGATTCGGAGTTTGGATTATTAACTCCGTTAAGCACTTACCCCTCCCCCATCATACCTGTATTTCACCCTGAGAACTGGATAATTGACTTCAGTGATAAGCTCATCCTTTCGATTGTACAGTTTGAATACACCGTTGTGTACGATAATATCCTCAATGATTTCTCCACGAATTTCCTTTCCAATCGCAAAGGTGCTAACAGCAACTCCTACTGCAACTTCAATAGACCTAATTTCTCTTTCCACTCTTTTCACCTTCTTTCCATTCTCACTCGAATCATCATAACCATGAACTTTGTCCCTTGGCAGGTTAGGATTACTATTGATTAGATTTTTCATTCCAGGAATGGCTTCTCTAGTATGGACACACAATATCGATTGAACTTTCAACTACATTTGAAGTGTAGATGAGGGTCAAAAAAAATGATATCGTCGATTGAGAATCCTACACATTCAGCGAACATATACGCCTTATCGATTCGCAGAGGAATCTTATATTGCTCATAGTCAATGTAGGTCCTCTTGGCCATTTTTAGCACTTTAGCCATTTCCTCTTGGGTTAACCCTTTATACTTCCTCGCTTGTTTAAGTGTAAACTTAACGTTTGTCATACCTTGTCACCACCTATCTAAAAAAATGATATCACACTTGAAGTATAGTTACCAACGATTTTTTGTAAAATTCACGCACTTTAAGTTTACTCACTTTCACTCATAGTGTATATTCAAGTTAGAGGTGAAGAAATATGCACATTGGTGAAAGGATTAAAATGTTAAGAAAAGAAAGAAAAATGACACAAGAAGATTTGGCAAACATATTAAAAGTGGCCCCAACGGCAGTATCAGCATGGGAATCCGGACGGAATAAACCTTTAATGGATAAATTGAGCATGATATCCACATGCTTCGAAATCCCGCTATCCCACCTCATTGAGGGAGCACCTATCATTAGAAATGATCCTGCAATGGAATTTTTAAATGAAAAGAATGTCAGATTAATTGGTGTCTATGGAAATATACCTGCCGGAGAGCCTAACTTTACCAACGAATATATAGAAGCGTATATGCCGACGTTAAATTCCATGCTTAAATCGAATAAGGAATATTTTTTCCTTAGAGTAAAGGGCAACAGCATGAACAAAGAATTCAGTGATGGATCATTGATCCTCGTTGAAAAAACAACCTACGTCGACAGCGGAAAAATTGGTGTGGTCTTAGTAAATGGTCATGATGGTACAGTCAAAAAAGTGATTATCAATGAAGAAAACATCACACTCATCCCCTGCAGCACGGATCCTTTTTATGAAGAAAAAACCTATCATATCAAAAATGATAGAGTCCGAATTTTAGGAAAAGTGGTACAGGCGATTAAAATATACGATTAATACCCAACTCTAGGGTTTCATTGGCAAATTAAAGAAAAGCTATAATACATAGATTAATTCAATTCGTTAAGCCAAACATTTATCCACTTATACATATTAGGTACAAGCCATTTTGGTTTGTGCCTTTTAATATTATTTTATATGAGTGAATGCATTCGGCAACTAACTTCGCCCAGGACGCTTTTTTCAATCTCCTTGCTTTTTATGCAGACTCAACCATTTTGTCAACCCAGCCAAGGTGCTCCTTTATTTTTCCATTCTCCTATGCCCTTACTTTTTATTCTTTGGTCCACAACCCCATTTAAGAATCGTATAATGGGTTGATACGTATTTGCCTCTGTAGCTCTAGCAGGGAAGAGCGCTGGAAAACATTGTAGCCACCGGGTCGCAAGGTAAGGGTTACAGAAGCACCGAAAAGCAAATAAACTGAGGCAGGTGGAATTCCGCCAGTGAAAATCCTTAGGGAAGCGTGTTCTCCCCTAACCTATGCTTATGAAAGGATTGGGGTTCGAATCCGTCAGGGGCTTGTTTCCTTGATGAACTGCGATTTATATATACTGCCAAGCCAGGCTTGATGATTAAGATTGATCTCCCCCTTGTATCACGGGTTATAGCTTGTCCTTCCGTAAAAAAAGCGGTTCCCCTTTTATGGCATACCATTCAAAGTCCCCTTTTGCCTTCTGTGCAACTTTATGATTTCCTTTAGTGAAGAGGCTGTGGCCATCGCAGTCTTTCAATCTTTAATTTCCCCGTTTATCAGTTTTAGAATTGCTTTTTTATAATTCCCCCAAAAAACAGTTAAGGTTAAAAATATATTCACAAAGGCTTCCGCCATTATTGAAAGAATGGCGGAAACGGGAAAAGTCCCTCTCTTTTTAGAGAAGGACTACCTGCGTGATGTGCTTTCTGGAAGCTATAAATAATTTAACCAGTCAACTATAAATTATTCATTTCACCCGCAATTTCTGCTCTACGGTAATGGTGAACTGGCTGTCAAGATCGTTCCAATCCTTAATTTGCTGAACTGTGCTGCCATATGCCCCGCTTAAGGAGTATACAGTGTCCCCACTAACGACAGTATGGTATACCGCTGTAATTTTCTTGGTAAGATTGAAGCATTTAACTATACCGTTTACATGCCCGCGAGCCAGTGTTTCAATAAAGGATGCCATTTTTAATCTGGCTGCGTCATTGACATTATCGATAAATCCATTTTCAGTCAGGAGTGCGGGCATGTCCGTTTCACGGAGCACATGTAAATCGCCTGTTTTTTGTCCCCTGTCTTGGAAGCTGATAAGCTTCATGACCTCTGAATGAATATGATCTTGATACGTTTTCGTTATCTGGTTGGTTGACGTATAAACGTAATCCTCATACCCAGTGCCTCCGCCAGCATTAATGTGGATGGAGAGGTAGAAGTCAGCTCCCCAAGCGTTCGCTTGATTCGTCCGATCGTCTAAAGAGGGGTACGTATCTTGGGGCCTGCTCATTTTTATAGAAACGTTATTATATTCTATTAATAATATGTCTTTGATTCTAGTTGCAATAGATAAAGTTAAATCCTTTTCTCTCAATCCATTACCCACTGATCCTGAATCCGTACCGCCGTGGCCGGGATCAATAAATATTTTTACCATTTCACTCACCTCTATTAATCTTATGTTGGACATTACCAAATGCCTGTACACATAACTACCGGATTAAAGAAAATTTCATAATATTAGATTCGGTTTCCTTACTAGGTCTACGGTTAACATGAAATGCGTTCTTCCTTTTCCCTAAAAAAACACCTCTCCTGGTGTTTCAGTCTGTAGACAAACTCGATTTTCATCGAGTTTGTCTACAGTTTTTTATGGCTTGGACAATTTGAACGTTGATTGGAATGTTGGGAACTCGCTTTCCGCGGGCGGTCCGCCCTCTGCTTGCGCCTGCGTGGTCTCCCATAGACGCGCTTTTCCCGCAGGAGTCACACACACCCGTTCCAATCAACTTTGTTATAAAATTTAGATAAAATCTCTTTTGCCTTCAGTCTTTTTTTTAAGATGGCAGGATTAAAACATTCCCTACAATGCACGAGAATCTTTTTGACTTCTTGAAAAAGCTATCTTCTATTATTTTACTTTGGTAAAATTGAACAATAACTTAAATCAAATAGAGGTTCCATAATATATGGAATTCACTAACCAGGTTCTTTTAAGGATGCTGATACATGGAAACAAATGAAATTAAGGATTTGGATAATGTTATGACCGAGACCTAATCCCGTGAAATGGACCTTTATTCAAATTTACAAAAAAAGGTTAACAACTTCATTCATACTTTCGTTGAAGGGGATTTCATTACAGAATCAATCACTCCAACTTCGATGTTTATTTGGAGAAAAATCATCTGACTTTTTACCAATAGAACAAGCAACACAAAAACAAAGGTTTTATAAAATGGCATGGTGTGGGGAAACGGTGAATTAAATGAAGGGGAAGTCGATGATATCCATTTTGCTGCACCATTGAATCCTTTGATGGTTGATGTGAGGTTATCGGAACGGCAATCGATATCACCGAAAAAAAAGAGGTGAAAGCAGAATTCGAGAATTGGAAAAATTAGCGGCTGCAGGTGAATTGGTGCTGGAATAGCCCATGAAATCCGAATCCTTTGACTTCCTTAACCAAATCATCAGTGAACGGATACATGATGCAAGCATCCTAGAATATCTTGGGATCATGGTGGTGGAACTGGATAGGATTAATAACATCGTTAATGAATTTATATTTATAGCAAAACCTGATGAAACCATTAAAATCAGTAGAAACAATATTTACTCCATCATAACGAATATCATTAAATTCATGGAACCACAGTGAAATTTAAGGCATCCGGTTTATTTTTGAATCCAAACAGCCTCCCTTAAGGCAGTATGTGATCAAAACCTAATGAAACAGGTGTTGATTAACCTTATACAAAACTCTTTTGAAGCAACTGATGAAGACAGTGATGATATAAAAAGCCTTTTTAAACGTTACAGGTGAAAAATTGATGAATGTTTGAAACGGATGTAAAACTGTCCTTTATTCCCATTGGCTGTCTTTCCACTCATTTAAGCTGCTTAATAATCTATATTAGAATGATTTTGGGCCAACAGCAGCTGAAAATTCCTTTTCGCAATTGCATCCCGCACAATATGGATTCTTCTTTCCCTATTGTGCTATTTTTTTCTCTTTTTATAGTGGGTACTTCTTAAAAGATGAAAAAGGCTGTTTTCACATACTTTGTTGCTATTTACCAGGTAGTGAGTTGTGGTTGATTTCCACTCCAGATGCTCGCTTTCCTTGGTGCGGGCGGTGAGCCTCCTCGGTGTAAACGCCTGTGGGGCCTCACCTGTCCCGCTGCTCCCGCAGGAGTCTCGCACTTCCGCTCCAATCAGCCTTAAATAGTTTCGTTTTATAAACAAAAATCTTTACGAAAAGAGCCATGAAAAAAAAGTGTTTGAACGCTAATATTGATATCCCATCTATAATGTGAACTTAAACGCCTGAACATTGTCCGGGATTTTAAAAGGAGAAGACGTATGAAAAATGAATATGGTAAGTTTGAACAATTGGTTCAAAAGTTGGATCCAGGCATCAAACTCATTCGCGCATGGGAATTAAAAGGCGGAATTTCTGCTCAGGTGACAGGACTTGAAATGTTACAATCTACAGGGAGGATCATAAGGATGATCGTTCGTCAGCATGGTGATAATGACTTGAAACGGAATCCGAATATTGCGGCAGATGAACACAGGCTCTTAGGGATATTGAAGTCTGCGGGTTTGCCTGTACCGAAGCCTTATTACATCGAGCAATCCTGTGAGGTTTTTTCTAGGCCATGTTTACTTATCGAGTTTATTGAGGGCAAGCCAGATTTTACCCCCTCAAATCTTAATGATCATATCTTACAATTGGCAATCAATCTAGCAAAAATCCATCATGTTGATTGTACGAAGCTACCTTTATCTTTCCTCCCTAAACTAGAAAATTCATATGGAGAAATGTTAGATAGAGAAGATGGGGCAATCCTGGAAGAAACCTTAAATCTGAGCTTGATTAGAGATTTGTTAAAATCATACATGCCATTACGCCCAATGAATAAGGAAGTGATCCTTCACGGTGATTATTGGCCAGGAAATATATTATGGAAAGAAGATAAACTAGTTTCTATAATTGATTGGGAAGACTCAGGCTTAGGGGACCCTTTGGCTGACCTTGCCAATAGTCAACTCGAGATTTTATTTCATTTTGGAATGGATGCAATGAGTGACTTTACCATTCAATATAAATCCATGATGCCGGAGTTGAATTTTACAAACTTACCCTTCTGGCAATTATTTGCCGCATTACGATTATCTGATTTTCCTGAATGGGGCTTGGAAAAAAGCAAGGAAAATACCTGGAAGAAAAGACACAAGTCATTTGTTCGTCAAGCAATTAACCAAATTCGTTTAAATTAATGTATCTTCAATTTTTTTAATATGAGTGACAGATCTGATATGCCTATGAACTTTTGATAAAGGCATTTATACCAGTCCCTTTATCAACTTTTTTCATAAACTAACAATGACTTCCAAAAAAATCCAGGAGGTGTTTAAATGTATAATAAGCCCTGGGGGCATCCGAAAGGCGGTCAATGTCCACTACAATATTGCCCACCTCATAGAATCCCTACTCAGTATAATCCACCTCAAATCCCCCCGACAAAGCAATATGTTAAAACTAATGTCATTAACACTGTGATTCCGGTTTTTCACCCGACACATACAACTACCGTGAATAAACATTTCACCACATATATACCGCATACCCGAAGTATCGTGAAAGAGTGTTATACCCAAAGCTTTGTTTGCGGAGTTCCTCAATCCCCCAGTTTTTCGAGGAGAATGTTAAGATATTAATTTAAAAAACCCCGATTCGGGGTTTTTATTAATTCCTTCCATCAACCTTTGAAATTTGACATTCAAAGGATTTACAACTGTCTAAATGCAAACTCCCTATATTTTTTAAAGTGTTGTTTCTTATAAAACTCTTTTGCATCAGTGTTTTCAAACCAATAATCCAGTTCAATTAAATCTATATCATTCTTTTTCGCAATTTCATATATCTTATTCATTAGTTGCTTACCGTAGCCCTTTTGGGTTTGACTTTCAGCGATACTAAGCTGATGCACATATACTGATTTATATTCATTTTTAAAAGCACTTTCTGGATAGTTTTTAATTTCAATCCATGCGTAACCGATCGGTTCTTCATATTCTTTTAAAAGAAGAAAAACAAAACTTTTATTTTCAACCAAACTTTTGAAAGTTTCTTTCATTGCACTATAATTATATTCCTTAAAATACTTAGGATATAGTTTGGCATGCAGGCTGTGGACATTTTGATTTAATTTTGCAATTACTTCATGATCCCGGGTTTGACTAACATACATAATAATCCCCCTGTCTATACAATGAAACATTCATTATTTAATATAAATTCCATGAAAGAAGTTCACCCTATCATAAGCATTTAATGAACTTAATTCGGCAAAATCCCTAAAAGTTCCTGTTTGACTTTCTTATATTACGAGCCTTTCAAAAGGAAAGATCAGCCCAGTAGCCTTCGATTTAAAGAAAAGTCTCGCAGGCAATGCATACAAACTGATTCTCTTAATCTTACTGGTATACGAGATGGCCCATCAAATGAAGAGTAACTAGAGTAATGGATGCGCTTGGCAGCAACCCTGGTATTATTCAATATAAGAAAGACTATCTTGACGTTTTTTTAACATAAAGGAAGTTTGTTCTCATTATTATCCGAACTGCTGCTAAACAATCTGAAATGGCTTATTATATAACTTTCCATATAGGATAAGCCTAATATTGTGGAACATGATAGGATATATCCTGATACGGTAAGGATTATTAGACTGGATATAGGTGGTTTTAGTTTAATTAGGGGGCCTTTGGATGTTAAGATGCTTGGTGAAGAAATAATGAAAATATTGGAGGAGTTCATCTTGAATCCATATGCATATTTGGCAATAGCCATCATAAGTGAAGTGTTTGGCAGCTCGATGTTAAAAGTATCAAACGGATTCAAAAAGTTATTCCCTTCAATTGCTGTTGTAATTGCAATGGGTTTGGCTTTTTATTGCCTGTCTTTATCTCTTAAAACAATTCCACTTGGAACGGCTTATGCTATATGGTCGGGAATAGGTACTGCTTTAACTGCATTAGTGGGAGTTATCGTTTATAAAGAAGGCTTTAACCTGAAAAAAATTTTAGGTTTAGCCCTAATCATTGGCGGAGTGGTTGTTTTGAAACTCTCCAGTGGCGACGCTCATTAATATTTTGAGGAACGGAGGTAATTATATGAAAGGATACATAGCTTTAGGAATATCAATCATAAGTGAAATATTTGGCACAACCATGCTTAAGTTATCTGAAGGATTCACTCATTTATTCGCTTCATTTGGGGTCATTATTGGATTCGGAATCGCATTTTATAGCTTATCCGTATGTCTTAAAACAATTCCGTTAAGTTTGGCATATGCCATTTGGGCAGGAATCGGCACAGCTTTAACTGCATTAATAGGCGTACTATTATGGAGTGAGCCATTTAGTATCACTACATTAGGAGGCTTAGTATTAATCATTGGTGGAGTGGTTTTACTAAACGCTTCCCATACTCCCAAACAAGCAGAAGGATCGTCAAACTAATGGTTTGCGATTCCTCCTATGTCTATAAGAAAAACACGATACCTTGAACTGCATTAGAAAAGGCCGCCTGCGCGACCTTCCCTTTTAAATGGAGCTGAGTTTTATGAATCAGTCCTTCAATTGAATTTAATTTTTACAGACTTTTTTTCATGATAACCTATTTGTTTTTTCATTTCCTCCTTAGCTTGCCAGCATATTTCTCAGGGTTTCACCAAGTCCGTCGAGCAAAGTCCGTGAACTTGAATTTATCGGGTCTATGCCTGGATTCGCTATACTGAAACAAGCTTCCATCAATTAAATGAACCGTACTTTTCACTACTGCCACCATATCGTAGTCTTCTATGTCCAATAATTGTTTATCTTCTTCACTGCATGGCTCCACAGTAATTTCCTTATTGGAAAAACCAATCTGGAGCCCGAGTTCCTTTTCGATATATCCATAAATCGAATCCTCACAAATTTCCCTTGTCAGATTAGTTACGAACCCACTATTGAAATAGTCTTTGTCCAGAATGATTTTATTCCCATTGATTTGCCGAACCCGGAACACTTTCCACACTTCCTCACCTTCAGTTAAGTCAAGAAGCTTGATTATGCTTGTGTCCGGGGACTCAAGCTCCATGGTATGGATGATCGTTTTGGAATGCAGATTCAACTTTTCCACCATTTCTTTATAGGAAATCAAGCCTGCTACAGGAAAATTAAATTTGCTGAAATCCAATACAAAGGAACCCTTGCCTTTGATTTTATGGATATACCCATTTTGTTCAAGCAATTGCAAGGACTTTCTTACAGTATCCCTGGAGATG
The DNA here is from genome assembly GCF_056402395.1 of Peribacillus sp. P4_B1. Lineage (NCBI taxonomy): Bacteria > Bacillati > Bacillota > Bacilli > Caryophanales > Bacillaceae > Peribacillus > Peribacillus sp. P4_B1. The sequence goes on along the minus strand of NZ_JBFUHM010000047.1, from coordinate 25,180 downwards.
TCATACTCTTCCATGAAGCTGCTTTCGGAAGGAAGCTTTGAATTTGTCGGAAAGGTTCCTCCTTCAATTTTTGAAACGATATCACCATATAGTGATAGGTATTTGCTGTTCATTTCATCACCACAATATATTTTTGTTAGTCTGCTACTCGTCCTTTTTCAACAAATAGACAACCGATTCATAGGGACGAATGATAATGTCATCTGCAAAGTCTTTCGAATCGATATAGTTCGAGAGTAGGAGCTCTGACTTGAATCCGGATAGGTTTGCATCTTTTGGAATTTCGAAGGGCACTTCTTTTGCATAAAAGTTATTGATGACCAAAAGTTTCTCGTCTTCATGACTGCGAACATAAGCGAACAATTGGTCATGGTCGCCAAGAATTTCCTGGTAGTCCCCATATGCAATGATATCATGTTTCTTCCGTAAAAATATAAGTTTTTGGTAATGATGAAAAATGGAATCCTGATCCTTCAGTGCGTGTTCTGCGTTGATTACTTTAGCATTATCAGGCACTGAAATCCATGGTGTCCCTTTTGTAAAGCCTGCGTGCTCCGTATCTTCCCACTGCATGGGAGTTCGAGAATTATCACGGGATTTAGTTTGAAGAATTTCGATTATTTCCTTTTCATCTTTGCCTGCCTCTTTTAAAATATTATAATAATTAATCGATTCCACATCCCGATATTGTCCAATATCATTGAATTTCGGATTGGCCATCCCTATTTCCTCCCCTTGATAAATATAAGGGGTTCCCCTAAGCATATGAATGGCTGTTGCCAGCATCTTGGCAGACTCCTTATGATACTCTCGATCATTCCCAAACCTGGATACAATCCTCGGCTGGTCATGGTTGCACCAGAACAGGGCATTCCATCCATTTCCTTCTTGCATCCCATACTGCCAGCTGCTTAGGATCTCCTTTAACTGTCTGAAGTCAAAATCTGCAAGTGACCACTTTTCCCCATCCTTGTAATCCACCTTTAGATGATGGAAACTGAATACCATGGACAGCTCCTTTTCAACTGGAGATGAATATTTGATGCAATGGTCAATGGTCGTCGATGACATTTCCCCTACAGTCATCACCTCTACATCCTTCCCAAATGTTTCTTCATTCATCTCTTTAAGGAATTGATGAATTTTGGGACCATCTGTATAAAAGCATCGTCCATCTCCATCATTGTCATTTTCATAGATGTCAGGTTTCGAAATAAGATTGATCACATCCAAACGGAATCCTTTAACACCTTTATCCATCCAGAAGTTTACTACATTGAAGATTTCCCGCCTTACTCTGGGATTTTCCCAATTAAGATCAGCTTGGGTCCGATCGAACAAGTGAAGGTAGTATTCATCATGTTCCGCTAGATATTCCCATGCAGGGCCTCCGAATTTCGAAATCCAATTGGTAGGGGGCTCTCCATCTTTCGATTTCTTAAATATATAATAGTCCTTATATTCTTTCTCTCCAGCCAATGCTTTTTGGAACCATTCATGCTCTGTTGATGTATGGTTGAATACCATATCCAGCATGATTTGGATATCCCGCGAATTAGCTTCCTTCACCAATCTTTCGAAATCATCCATCGTCCCGAAAACAGGATCAATGGATGTATAATCCGCTACATCATATCCATTATCATTCTGAGGTGAACGATAAAAAGGGGTCAGCCAAATATAATCTACTCCGAGTATGTTCAAATAATCAAGTTTTTCAATAACGCCATTTATATCCCCGATGCCGTCACCGTTCGAATCCTTAAATGACTTCGGATAAATTTGATAGATGGTACTTTTTTTAAAATCCTTCATTGTGATTCCTCCTCTGCTATCCCTGTTGTCTCTTTTGCAAGTATGGTAAAAAAGAGGGAGAATTCTCTCCCTCCACGTTATTAAGCATTTAATTTCGTTGTTTTCGTTCTTGTTTTCAAATTCATTTTAGGACGTTTGGAGAATACGATAGTCAAAATGAATGGCACAACGAAAGCAACCAACATCGCGAGTGCAAACATTCCCATGTACTGTGGCTGGATGGATAGGATACCCGGGATCCCTCCAACACCGATGGAATTTGCCATTACTCCAGATCCGACTGAAACGATGCCTGCGAAAAGTGAACCGATCATACCGGCTAAGAACGGAAAGCCGTATTTCAGGTTAATCCCGAACATGGCTGGCTCGGTTACACCGAGATAACATGAAATCGTAGCGGGTATGGAAACTTGTCTTTCCTCCTGGTCCTTTCTGTTGATGTAAATCATCGCAAGCACTGCCGTTCCTTGTGCAATATTAGATAATGCGATCATCGGCCATAGGTTCGTACCGCCCAGTTCACTCATAAGCTGAAGATCGATTGCGTTTGTCATGTGATGCAGTCCCGTGATGACAAGCGGTGCATAGGCAAAGCCGAAAACTGCAGCAAATAGCCAGCCAACTGATGAATTCAATCCGGAATATACAACCGTAGAAATGACAGAACCGATTTTCCAACCTAAAGGCCCCAAAATGGTGTGGGCAATGATCACAGTTGGAAGTAAAGCAAAAAATGGAACGACGATCATGGAAATGGAATTGTGCACTTTATCTCTCAAGAACCGTTCTAAATATGCCAAGACGAACCCTGCAAGTATCGCTGGGATGACTTGAGCCTGATAGCCGATCATATCAACCTGGGCAAAACCGAAATCCCAAAAAGGTATGTCACTTGCCTTTGTGTTTGCCACTGCATATGCATTAAGAAGTTGTGGGGAAACCAGGGTCAAACCAAGGACGATGCCGAGAATTTGAGTCGTGCCCATTTTCTTCGAGATGGACCATGTAATCCCAACAGGAAGAAAATGAAAAATAGCTTCACCTATCAGCCAAAGGAAGGCATGTACTCCTGACCAAAATTGTGAAATATCCACAAGGGTCTTTGTGCTATCATCGAACATTTTAATATCGCCAATGATATTACGGAATCCAAGAATGAGTCCGCCAACGACAATGGCAGGAATCAGCGGGGTAAAAATATCCGCAAGATGGGCAATCATACGCTGCAGCCAGCTCATATTCTGTTTAGCTGCTTCTTTCACATCTTCTTTTGACGCTTCCTGAAGTCCAGCCATGGAAACGAATTCATTATAAAACGATGACACTTCATTCCCGATTATGACCTGGAACTGGCCAGCTTGTGTAAACGTTCCTTTCACAAGCTTAATCGATTCGATATTCGTTACATCCGCCTTGGAGGGGTCCTTCAAAGCAAAACGCATTCTTGTCGCACAATGCGTAACCGTCGCAATATTCTCTTTCCCTCCGACATGTTGAAGCAAATCCGTTGCTGGTTCTGTGTATTTACCCATTTCACTACTTCCTTTCCCTAGAAAGCAAAATATAGTTGTTTTTATAACCTGTACGTATAGGTTCTGTATACGCTTTCATATTATCCTGTACGTACAGGCCCTGTCAAGAACTTTTTCCCTCACTTTAAAGGGATTGATTATCATGCACTTTCATTACTATTCTGTTATTGCTAATATGGATGTTTGATTACACGATTCATGTTATCGCCGTATCTATCAACAATCTCTCAAGAAACCAAGGATTCCTAACATGGATAACTAGCTGAAAAAATCATAAATAGGGTATAATGATGATATAACCTCTCAATTAACATTCTAATGGTTAGATTTTAACAGGGAGATGAACTTATGTCCGAAACTAATAAATTTCCACTTATAACAGGTAATCTTTCTCTGGATTTAGTGAACACAGAACTAGTCAGTCGTGGTCAACGGCAAGACTTATTACTTTCAGAACGGGATGTGCTGGACTGGCTTACTGTAATAAAAGGGAAAAACTCATATTGGGATAATCCGCTATCATTAAACATTAAAGGGAGAATTCAACAAGTATTTGTAGGCGTTCTAGAAATGCGTTCGATTTTAAGAAAACAATTTGAGTCAATAGCAGATGGGAATATGGTTCCTGATGAGTTTATCGCCTTTTTAGAATATAAAATCGAAAAATCACCTTTCACTTATAAATTAATGGATCAAAAACTGGTTCCCATACCTGTTGGAGAAGCGGAAGATATCCTGCTATCTTATATTGCTTTCGACACATTAACATTAATCGAAGAAAATAAGCTGTCATCACTAAAGCGATGCTCGAATGATGATTGCGTCCTGTTATTTATCGACGAAAGCGGAAGACGCAAGTGGTGTTCAATGAAAATATGCGGGAATAGAAAAAAGGTAGCCCGATTTCAACACCGGAAATCTGATGATCAATGAAGAGCTAACTTATTATATAAGTTTGTCTACATTTTTTAGGGTTGGTACATTTTGAACGTTGATTACCTCTCCAGGCACTCGCTTTCCGCGGGCGATCCGCCCTCGGCGCCTTTGCGCCTGCGGGGTCTCCCCTGGACGCGCTTTTCCCGCAGAAGTCTCGCACACCCGATCCAATCAACTTTGTTTTAACTTTTAGATAAAACCCCTTTGGCTACAGTATTTCCAACTTATTATATAAGTTGGTTTTTTTATGAATCATTAAAATAACCCCTAAAAATGATTTTGACAGGTTAGTTTAATTCATGTAAAGTCTAATATATAAAAAAGGAGAGGTAATATTGGACCGTATATCAATAGCAAGGCATAAAGAAAAACGCTTTTTTCATATTCGTTATTTATCGAAGATGAAGGGAAAAGGAAGAAGCCCTTTACAGATAAATGTAAAGGACGCAATAACCGGACTGATTGGGGGATTTTTAACGATATTCGCTTTAATTCTTTTAACAAAAATAACATCAGCAGTGTGGTTAATGGCTCCTTTTGGTGCCAGCTGTGTACTGGCGTTCGGTCTGTGGAACGTGCCGTTATCACAGCCACGGAATATTATTGGCGGCCATTTTGTTTCAACATTCGTAGGTTTAGCTTCTTATCATTTTTTTGGCGACGAGCCTTGGGCGATCGGCTTGGCTGTCGGATTAGCCATTGCGGTGATGATGCTGACAAAAACGACGCACCCACCAGCTGGTGCAGATCCGCTTGTAATTATGCTTGGCCAGTATAGCTGGAGTTATTTATTTACGCCTGTTTTAACTGGTGCTGTGATAATCGTTTTCCTGGCATTGTTAATTAATAATTTGCGCAGCAATCGGAGCTATCCAACTTTTTGGATATGATGTAAATAGAAATATAAGCCTTTTAATGCGATAACGATTTAACGAAGTGTATTCAAAATCGGAGAAAAATGAATAATCTGCACTTATATCTAAATAACAAAAAGAGGAGCTAGTGTGCTCCTCTCAGACTGTAGACCAGTTTTTTTAAGTTTTTAAAATTTGACCGTTGCGTGGAACGTAAGGCACTCGCTTTCCGCAGGAGACTCGCACACCCGTTTCAATCAATTTTGTTTTAACAGTTAGATAGAACTCCTTTTGCCTACAGTCTTTAATATTTTAAAATAGAAGTATTAAAACCCTATCGTTAACAACAGTTCTGTTCATTCGAAATTATCAATAAACAATTAATTTTCAGCGTTTAGTTTTACACGCGTTTCTGCAACTTCTACTCCGTTTACGAGAAGGGAGATTCGATGGATTCCCGAGTAATGACGACGCGTAGTTAAATCCTTCCAATTGTGAACCCTCACTCTTTCAACTCCTTCACTACCTGAGAAATCCCTATCTGCCAAAAGGAAAATTTTACGAGAATTTTTCTGATTGGCTTTTACAAAATCGATGGCGTACTCAATGCGAAGTTTCACTGGATTCTTTTCTTGCACTAGAAAGCCGAAATGAAGTTCACTGGTTTCGCCAATAAAAATCGAGTCTGGTTCATTTCTAATAAAAGCGCTTGAAATAATATTAGGATTATTCAATACATCCGCGTATCCAAATAATGAAAGGACTTCTGGATCCGCTTGGCGAACTAGGGTCCTGCATCCCCGTCGGACAATCCAAATCGTGTTGGGGTCTCCGCTTTCATACCAGCGCTTTGCAGTTTCTATTACGGTTTTAGGATGATCTTTGGCAATATCATTCAAGTTATTGGCCACACTTTTGCGAACATAGAGGGATGAATCGTCTTTCAGGTTCTCAAGTAATTCCAAGACTGGTGTCGGATCTGATTTGAACATCGGTAAAGATTGCCCCCAAGGTAACCTAGGCCTGCATCCTTCACTTGCCAGCCTGCGGACATGCTCATCCTCATGTTTTGTCCATTCCTTCATCTTCGCCATCATTTGAACGGAATCAAACAAGATAAAGGCACGTACTGCAAATTCGGATGATGATTTTGAAGTAAACCGCTCCAAGGCATCAAGCGATAACGGCCAATCTTTCTTATTCAATCCATGCACCTCTACAAAATCCGGGAAAAATAAATATCGAAAACCTTCACAATCCTTATCAAGTCGATACAATATATCCAATGCCTTTTCATAATCACTAGAAAGATGCTTTCCAAGGGTAATCGAAATATGTCTAATTCGTTCTTTTAACTTCCTCTCGTCCCAATCCTCATCAATCACTTCCTCTACAAACGATTCAGTAGAGAAAGACGGATGGACACCCTTTACTTTTTCACCGAATTCACGAATAAAAGTTTCATTATATATATCCTTTAAGGGCTCAGCCATTTATTTCACTTCCTTTCTTCAGGTATATATTTTGCTTTTGTAAGCCATTCCTTTATCGTATATGTACTGATCGCAAAATACAATGATATAGCAACTAGCTTTTATTACCCAAGTAACGGGCTTTGTTGATTATGGAATATAAATCACTAAGCTGCTGGATTTCGTAGGTTGGCTCAATTCCCGTTTCATTTTGCTTCCGTTCAGGATTAAACCAGCAGGTATCCATGCCGGCAAGTTGGCCGCCTCTTATGTCTGCACTTAATGAGTCCCCGATTATCAATCCTTGTTCCGGTTTAAAATCAGGAATACAGGCAAATACGTAATCGAAGAATTCTTTCATAGGCTTTTGATATCCAGTATCCTCTGAAATGAAAACTTGTTTAAAATAAACATCCAAGCCTGAATCTCGCAAGCGTTTATCCTGGGTCCTGGAAACCCCATTTGACACAATATATAAATCGTGGTGCAGTTCTAAAATCGCAACCAATTCATGTGCCCCATTAACTTCCTGGTGCCCTTGTTCCAAATAACTACGATAGGTTTTCTCCAGTGCAACCCCGTCAACCACCCGGCCATATTCTTTAAAAAAAGTTGAAAATCGCGTATTGATTACCTCATTCCGCGATATTTCCCCCTTTTCAAATGACTTCCACAGGTTTTGGTTGATCATTTTATAGTGCGCCTCCGCTTGCTGTGTATACAACATTTGTTGCTCCTTGAGAAGTAAGCGCAGTGCATCACTTTCAGCCATCCTAAAATCTAAAAGTGTATCATCTATATCAAAAAATAAAGCTTTGTACCTGTTCATATGTATCGCCCCATTCAATGTTTCCATCCAACTTTGATTAACTCCTGATCATAACATAGTCTTTCTAGGTCATTTCAAGAGGCCGTTTTCCTTTTCCCGCCTATTTTGAATATTATCATCCCGGCAATGATAATCAGGATACCCGCCAACTGCTTGAATGTGAAGGGAACCTTCTCCAGCCCCAACAAACCTGTAGAATCCCAAGCCAGAGCAAATACAAGCTGTGCCGCCATCACGATTGAAATGGCGAAGGTAGGTCCCAGCAGCTTAACTCCCTGTGTCACACAAATGACCACACCTATGCCAACCAACCCGCTGAACCAATACCAGGGCTTCATATTATGCAGTTGAAAAAGTTCCATTCCCTCAAATGCGAACCCGCATAAAAACGAAGCAAGAAAGCCCAAACCTAATACAAGTGTCGTCGTTGACCATGGATTGACATGTTCATTTACTTTACTATTGAAAACGTTTTGTAAACTGACCATTGAACCCGCGAGTATTGCCCAACTTAATCCGAGCAACATCGTAACGCCTCCTTCAAATCATATAAACTATCTACTCATAGATATTATGGCTGGACAGTGCCTTTAACCCTTCCCAGTCCTTAACTTGGATGAACCCATCGGATCGATCAATCAAACCGTCCCTACAAAGCTGTAGGATGACTCGATTCAAGTGCCTGTAACTTGTCCCAATAAAGTTTGCAGTATCCTTCAAGCTCTCTGTATTCAGCCTTCCATTAATTTGGGCACTTGTTTCATCGAACGAAACAGATAGGAGGTAACTTGCAAGCCTTACTTCAACTGGATGCATTAAATTGAAACTAAGTGACTTGGACTTTACATAAAACTTCTGGGTGATGACCCTTAGTAAAAATTGCAGGAAGGCCGGTTGATCTTCGGCATACTTTTTTAACCATTGGTGCTGTATGCCGATAACATAGACATCCGATACCGCTTCAACAGTATTAATGATATCGATTCCCTGTATGTATTCAATATCTCCAATTACTTCAAGAGGGGTCTTGAATGACAAAATCAGATTCTTGCCTTCAACTGATGTCGTAGACACTTTAACTTTCCCCTTAACCAGCACGTACAAATAATTCACGCAATCGCCTTGGGAGCAAATGCATTCACCAGGATTAACCCGGTATAGAGATAAATAGGGCATCAAGGCTCCATTAAAAATGTTTTCCAACTGATGTGTCTTCAAATAGTGATTGAGTTTTTCCGAATCCATTATTTCTTTCATCTGATAAAGTTTCACTTCCTGCCTATTACTTATTATCCTTACAATTATACCGCTAATAAAATGATTCCTGCCATCATCAAGCCAAGCCCAATGAACTGTGGCAGTTGCATCTTCTGTTTCGTTACCCCAAACCATCCCTTGCTATCTATGAAAAAGCTAAGACTTAGCTGAGCCAGCAATAGAGCTGACACCGAAAACGTCACTCCGATCTGTTTATAAGCCGAAATATTACTGAAAATAATCACCGCTGCAAAGGTTCCACCCGACAAATACAAAGGTTTAACTTTTTTTAATTCAAGAGAATCCCCTTTACGCATCGTTATTAAAATTAACCCGGCGATGATGAAACCAGTGAATTGTGTGATTGTTGCGACTTGCCACGTGCTAAGGTCCCGGCTAATCTGGGAATTGGCTACACCCTGCAACGTTAGAAAAGCTCCGCCTAAAAATGAAAAGAAAATCCCTTTCACTGTTTCTCCCCCCTTCTTTCCATTATTTAATAACAGATATAAGATTCCGGAAAGGACATATGTCCCGCTGTTCGACTCCAGGTTCATCGTTGGAATGGAAGATTTTTTGGGGGAAATAACAAAAAATTCTCTGCCAAGACCAATCTTTAACAAGCAAAGGCCACTAATCAATTAGTGGCCTCGCTTGTTTACCATTAACTTGAATAATTAAAGACAAAATAAGTCTAATTCCTAGCAATCATTTTCGGAGAATTTAGCCGGCTAAAAATTAAGTGGTACCTTTTTATTTGTTATACTTATAAAAAATTTCAATGACTGCTCTGGTTAATATCTCAATACCAGTGAAAATGGCTTCCTGATTGAATACCATGTTGGGATGGTGCAACCCTGGCTCTAAATTGCAGCCAACACCCAGCATCGTGGCTTTAATTGCAGGTCTTTCCTTTGTATAAAAATGAAAATCCTCACCGCCGGGAGTGATGATGGGCTTAACGAGCCCTTTAGCCCCCAAAGTTTTTTCTATTGCCTTCCCCATCAATCGTTCCGCTTCTTGATCAATGGATGCGGCATAAACTCTTTCTTTGTGCTTGAAGGTAATTTGACATTGATGGAAGATGGACATTTTCTTCAAAACATCGTCCACCTTCTCGATCAATTCGTCCATCGCTTCATTCGTTTGGGCGCGTAAGTCAAGACTGAACTTGGAGGACCCAGGTATAATATTTGCATTTTCCCCTCCTGCGGAAACCTGTGTCATTTTGACTGAATAAGATAATTGCGGGTTTAGCCGTATTCCTTTAAGCTGTTCAACGATGGAACTGATCACTTCAATGGCGTTTAAAGTCAAATGAGGCCTGGCACCATGACCATCAAATCCGTGAATCTCACCAAACACTGTATCGGCTGACCCGTGAATGATGCCTGAAGCAGCTTGTCCATGCTTAATCTCATGAATGGGGCGCAAATGAAGACCAAAGAGAAAGTCAACATCATCCAATACCTGTTTTTCAATCATCTTTAAAGCACCCTCACCAACTTCTTCGGCAGGCTGAAAAATAAACTTTAACGTACCTGGAAGAATTGCCTTCATTTTTCTTAATAACAACAACACACCCAATACAATCGTCATGTGAGCATCATGCCCACATGAGTGGTTGGCACGTATTGTCCCATCAACCTCCTGAAGGAGAGCATCCATATCAGCCCTCAATCCGACCGTTAACTTATTTCGCCCTTCCTCTGGATACCATGTCCCCACGATTCCAGGGATATCCACAAAACTGGTCACTTTAAGATCGTTTTGTTTGAGGACCCTTGAAATATAAGATGTAGTCTCATATTCATTCCAGCTCACTTCAGGATTCTCATGAAGATGGTGGAAAATCTCCAAAACTTGAGGTTTTATTTCATTCAATAAGTCCTTCATCAAACCACTCCTTATTCTCTCAGGAAATACCAAGGGCCACTGCAACCATGAGTGCAATGCAAGCAATCAAAGTCCACCCGAAAACTAATTTCCAAATTAAATTTACCCATCGCTCATATGGAATCCCAGCGATGGCCAAATATCCCATCAACGCTGATGACGTTGGAATGATGGAATTCGTAACCGAATCCCCATATTGGAAGGCAAGAACGGCAAGCTGTCTTTCCAAACCCAATATATCCGTAATGTGAACCATGATCGGCATTGTTGCGGCAGCCTGTCCGCTACCCGAAGAAATGAATAAATTCAGGATTGCTTGAGTGAAGAACATGCCTACCACATTCAACGTTCGCGGTAAGTGGCTTATCCCGGACGCCGCCATGAAGACCAATGAATCTATGATTTTCCCTTCTTCCAGCACTACTGTTATAGCCCTTGCAAAACCGACGATCAAAGCCCCAAATGTTACTGCTTTGGCCCCACCGATAAATGAATCGAAAATTTGCCCAAGCTGAAGACCCCCTACTAGCCCGCTAACGATGCCCATAATCAAAAAAGAAGCGGTATGCTCGGTTAAAAACCAATCCATTTGAACACACCATAAATGTTAAAAGCCAGCCCAAAGGTCATCGTCTATACTTAAAACCTTAGCGAAAGAGAGGGATTCATGGAACTTCCCACTAATAAATCATAAATCGGCAATTTGGTGTACTTCCCCATCAGGTCATAGCAAGCTATATCAATGGCCGCTTTTGCCGAGGGATTTCCGCTGATGGTCGAATAAAACGCTTCCCCAGTTACATGTTCATCAGGCACTGCCTCCCCATATCCCACCAGCCCGTTATCGGCTATTAATTTTACGATAACAGAGGGCATACGCTTGTATGTTTTCATAGGAAATGACAAATGGCTCTTTTAATGGCAAATTTGTGGCATGAATTTCACAACGTTCAATAAGCAAAACAAACCTCCCTCTTCACTGTCGCTATATGTCGTTAATAAAAACAATATATACCAATCTCCTTTTCCTGTAAAGTCTGAAAATTTAATTTTCGGTAAGTTTCTTGAATTTCTCCGCTGGTACATATAAGTTCCGAGGTCTTCCTTGCCCATATGGATGTTCCTCTCCAATTTTGCTGAGACAGCCGCATTCAGTAAGTCTTTTAACGAATCTTTCTGCCGATCGTCTGGTACAACTCATGTATTCCTCTAGCTCTGCTGCTGAAAAAGCCCGAAAATGATTTATCGAAATAAACCGATGAATCAATTTTATATTTTTCGCACTCATTTTTAGTTCTCTGGCCAGTATTTGAATGGTTTCATCTTCATTTTTCAATTCCACTTGGTGATTCCCTTCAAATAATGGTCCCTGAAGTTTTTGATCTTCATCCACCAAGCATGCTACCGTTTTTCTTTTTAGGAATTTATCGGTAAAAAATAATGCTTGTGCCGAATGTTTTTCCGCCTCTTGAATCGTATATCCATATCCAATGCCAATTTGGAAGAGGGTTTTAAATTCTTGTTCCATTTGTCCGATGATTTCATCATAAATATCTGATTCAAATGCCTGTAATGCTCCGCGTGTAGTATAAATCAAATGTGGATTAAAATATTCAAGAGAAACACGAGCCTGTAATCTCTTACTCAATTTCTGTAAAAAATTTAAAAATAGACCACTTTCATTAAGCTTTTGTTGATAATCTTGAATGGAAATGACAGCAATCTGTGATTCTTCCGTTTTCCTCAGTTTCAACAAAGATATAGCTCCTGTAAGACTTTCTATTAAGGTATGTTTGGGCTGAACCATAAATCTGGAAGGAATGGATAGCCTTTGAAGTTCCTGATAAACAGCATGAATGCTCGTTAGTGCGAAATGGGTTTTTCCTTCTTTATGCCTGTTGCTATGGAATTGAATGAATTCGGCAATATTTAGTTTCTGGGTGCCTTCTTCCCTTTTGTAAACCCACGGGTAATCCTTCACATAAAGGGATTTTACTACGACTTCCGATTCTTCCAATACCTTCATTAACCGGTTTTTATCCGGTAAATCGATTGAGATTTCATTTATGGTAACCTTTTCCGTATGAGAAATAGATAACAACGAAAGCGCAACTGTCAATTCATCAAAAGGGACATATATAGCTTCTATTAAATTTCTTTTAACTTGTTCGTATCCATAATAAAAAGGGATGGAACCCGAAAACAATACTAGATCGGTTTGTTTACCGGCATCTTCTATTAATAGATTGGTTTCTTCCGGCAGATCATATTGAAAGGAAATGAATTGTACCTCAGGAAACAAAGGAAAGTGGACAGATAAGGATTCCAAAAAATACTTTGAGCCTATTACACCGATTTTCATGTTGCTTCACCTCGAAAATGAAATTTTATTTTTATTATAACGGTAGAATCGTATTAGTAACTACAAATATTCACCAAAATCCTGCATCTAAGTTTAAGCCTGTTTCATCATCAAATTTCGGAAATGTCACCTTACAACAAGCCAACATCGCCCATATTTGTTATTTATAGTATCTTATTAATAGGGAATTGAGAATCATGTTGTATTACGTTCCCATGGAATTTATCCGGTTTTAATTTCTAATTACCAGCTTTTAGTTTCACATTTAAAGTTACTAAATCACTGACAAAACGTTTTTTCTGGGAGGAGTTCAAGATGATCAAAGGTCTCTATGAAGCGCATTTACCAGTATCAGATATGCAAAGGTCGATTGATTTTTACCGCAAACTTGATTTAGAACTTGCCTATCAAAGCGAGAGGGTCGTTTTCTTCTGGCTTGAGAAAGGGAAAAGTTGGCTTGGTCTTTGGAAAACGAACCAAGTGGAAATTCCCTATCATCCTTCCATCCGTCATGTGGCATTACAAATTGATATAGGTGACATGCCATCGGCGAAAGATTGGCTGAAAAATAGAGGAATTGACATTCGGCCTTTCTTTAATTTTACTGAAGGACAGCAGCCTTTGGTTCTCGATAATAACCCGCAAGCCCATGCGGCCATTTATTTTGATGATCCAGACGGAAATGTACTTGAATTGATTGCTCCATTAAGGCTGCACTTTGAGGGAAGTTTTGGAGAGATGTCATTAGAAGATTGGTATAAACGATTCCCAATTTAAATGGGGAGATGATTCCAGTTGTTATTTTTGCAATTTAAGAATGGGACCCCCATCTGGGTGTCCCATTGCTTCTGGGGAAGGATTCTTGTTCAAAGGTACAAATGCATTACGGGATATCATGCCCCATCGAGCTAGTTAAAATGTTAAACCATTGTTCTTTTTTCATGCTTAGATTTAGTGAATCAATGGCACTATCCAGTCGTTCTTTCTTACCGGAACCAACGATCGGAATGATTTTTGCAGGATGTCTCAACAGCCATGCATACATAACCTCATCTATTCCATTAGCACCGATTTCTTCTTTTACGATTTCTAACGTTTTTCTTAAGCGGACAGCCTTTTCGTTTGATTCCTCAAAGATGCTACCTCCTGCGAGTGGTGACCATGCCATAGGAGCCACGCCCATTTCCTGACATAAGTTAATGGTTCCGTCTTCGAAGTTTTCAAGATTGTATGCAGAAAGTTCCAGTTGATTTGTTACTAGAGGATATTCAAGGTACGCTTGAAGCATATCCCATTGCGGTTTTTTGAAGTTCGATACCCCAAAGTTACGGACCTTTCCTGATTCTTTTAATTGATTAAACGCCTCAGCCGTTTCCGACGGGTCCATCAGGGGATCAGGACGATGGATAAGTAATAAATCAATATAATCCGTTTTAAGATTCATAAGGGATTGTTCAACAGACTTTATAATGTGGGTTTTATTAGTGTTATAATGGTGACTTTTATGAGAAGGGCGGTTTTCTGATTGTATGACTATGCCACATTTCGTAACGATCTCCATTTTTTCGCGTAAAGATGGCTTTAATGAAAGGGCGTTCCCAAAAATCTCCTCACATGTGTAGCTACCATATATATCAGCGTGATCATATGTAGTGACCCCCCGATCCATTCCATGTTCAATAAGAGATAGGATTTCTTCGGTGGAAAATTTCCAATCTGCCAATCTCCACATACCGTGAACAATGCGTGAAAGACTTAGATCTTCAGTTAGATTGACTCTTTGCATGTTGTTTCTCCCCTTTTATATCATGATTGGGCTTGCTAATTAGGTGTTTGTCATGGCTTACCTATGTTGCGGTTTCTTTCCTTATTACCCTTCATAACATATTGGTTAATTCTGTGCTAGTATCCTTGGCTACTGCAATGAATCTTAGTATAATTTAAAATTTCGAAGAATCCTAATCTTGAGTGACCCTCACATGCCACATTTTTAGAAAGTTAGGTTCATGAACTTTAGATAAGTTATATATCGCCCCCTTGTGGATGCAGAATCCCACGTTAGATCCATAAGAAAAAGGCTGCCGTAGCAACCTCCTAATCGAATAATCAAGAATTCATTTCCATCTAGCTAGCATGAAATATCAAAAATGCTTAGTTAGTTCTTTGAAGTTTTCTTGTGTAATTCAACGATTTCTATCGCTAAATCTTTTGTTGTCATGGAAGTAATCAAGTGATCTTGAGCATAGATTAAGAGCATTGGAATTTCGAATACCTCACCATACACTTCTTGTTGAATCAAACGGTTTGGATTTTATGTGCAGCAACAAACTCATCTTCCGCCTCCTTTTATTTTTCTTGGGCATCGCTTGATTTCCCCTGTTTTTGCAATGCGATGGCTTCCATTGCACAACTGCGGGCATTTCCGCTATGGAGAATTAATTGAAATGTTAATTCAGATAGATCCTCTTTCGTTTTCGTCATATGAACACCCTCTTTTTTGTTCGCAAAAAAGGACAGAAAAGGGTAATGGCAACATTCCCTTCTCTGTCCTTTTACCTGAGAGATTTGTTCAAAGTTTTTTTTGGAACTTGATCCTTCGTTGGCTGTGTATTGCACTCTCACACAATCGTCATCCGCTATATTTTTTTGAAACACTGTAAATATTTGCGACTGTAAATTATTTGCATAAGTGGTTTTTATGGTATCACTCTTTATTTATACATATTCAGAAAACTAAGAAATGATAAAACGAAGGAAAATCACTTTATATCAGCAAACGCCTTCAAATTTAATAGACTAATGCTTTTTTATGAAGTTCAGCTCTTGCTGATCGCTGATTGTATCCTGGTTTTTCTCTTTTTCTTTTAAAACATAACTAAGCAAGTCTAATGAGAGACGTGCTGCCACTTGTCCAGTTATTCCCGTATGATCGTAAGGAGGAGCTACTTCTACCATATCAAAACCGATTACTTCTCCTCTTTTTGCAATTCCATGGAGTATTTCGTTGACTTCATCATAAAGCAGGCCTCCAGGAGAAGGTGTGCCTGTCGCAGGGGCGATCGATGGATCGAGGCCATCAATGTCCATGGTAATATAATATTTTTCACCTGCTGGAATAAGTTCCAGCACCTGTTCAAATCCCATCTTTCTCATTTGACGTGGAGACAAGATGACACTTCCGTATTCTCTGGAAGCATCGACATCTTCTTTTTTACTGCTGCTGATTCCACGAATGCCCAATTGGAAAATCTTTTGAACATGATTCATTTCAGATAAGCGGCGGATGCAGCTTCCATGTCCAACCCGCATTCCTGAACGGTGATCTGCCCAGTCTAAATGCGCATCAATCTGGATCACATGAAATGGCCCGAGTTCTCCCAAGCCCCTTCCTACTGGTATTGTAATGGAATGATCTCCACCTAAAACAACCGGCATTGCACCTTTTGAAACGATTTTTCGAATGGCTTCTTCCGTATTATCATGGGATTGCATCATATCCCCATGTACCATGTCTACATCGCCGCAATCAACTACTTTCCATTTCGGGCCAAGATACATGATATCATTTTCAATATCATAGGCGCCATCTAACCCGAAACTATATAATGTAGAGCCTTCACGAATTCCTCTTGGACCCATTCTTGCTCCTGACTTCCATTGTGTTCCCATATCATTTGGAACTCCAATGACAGCTACATCTGCATCTAACTGGTCTAGATCAGGACATACGGGATATTTCCCGAAAGTACAGATTCCGGTAAAAGGTAAATTAAGATGTTGTTTTTTATTATTCGACATGAACTTTGCCTCCCACTTGTATTACGTTCTCCTAATGTCTCCTAATGTTCTCCTAATATATGCAAGCTTCATTCCAACCCATAAAACTAGAAAAAACGGAATTGTGTTGTCAATAATGACTACCAGGAACCGACACAGGTTTCTTTCCGTTCCTGGCCATCTTTAGATATAATATTTGAAATAATGGTAATTCAAAAAAATGCTTCCTCTATTAAGAAAAGTCAAAAATTTCTCGATGTAAGCACTCTCTTTTACTCAATTATCTTTACTTCTCCATTTTTAATGATCAAACCACTTGGTTGGCTCCACTTCTAAATTAATGTTGATTTGTTTTACCTCACTAAACTCATCTAAACCAAAAGTTCCTAATCCGCGGCCAATTCCGCTCTGCTTATAGCCTCCCCACGGGGCTTCATTGTAGGCTAAATTATAGGCATTAATCCATGTAATTCCGGCTCTTATTTTCTTAATCACTCTTAAAGCCTTTGCACCGTCTTGGGAAAATACACCTGCTGCGAGGCCATATGGGGTATCATTAGCAAGCTGGATGGCTTCCGCTTCATCTTTAAACTTTTGTACAGTCAGTACTGGCCCAAATATTTCTTCCTGAACAATTCTCATGTCCGGTTTGGTATCAACAAATATTGTCGGCTCAACAAAATAGCCCTTTTCAAGCCCATTGCTTGTTATACGCTTGCCGCCGCAGGCTAATGTCGCCCCTTCTTCTATGCCATGTTGAATATATTGGAGTACCTYATTCATATGTGCTTCACTGACAAGGGCACCCATTTCTGTAGAAGGATGATCACCAGGACCGACTTGGATCTTTTTCGCTTTCTCTATCAGTCTATCGATAAACTTGTCGTGAATGCTCTCTTCAAGCAGCAAACGCGATCCTGCATTACAAACTTGACCTGCATTTACAAAAATCCCATATAAAGCATAATCCACTGCTGTCTCAAAGTCTGCGTCGGCGAAAACGATGTTAGGCGACTTGCCACCTAGTTCGAGGGCAATGTTCTTAATATTTCCAGCAGCTGTTTTCATGATGCTTCTCCCCGTTGAGGTGCTGCCAGTGAATGAAACCATATCGACTTTATCGCTTTCCGCTAGTTCATTTCCTACGGTTCCCCCACCGCCCATCACGAGATTGGCAACGCCATCTGGAATGCCAACTTCTTTGATAATCTCGAACAATTTGGTAGTGGTAACCGGAGTTATCCCGGCTGGTTTAAACACGACCGCATTTCCTGCAGCAAGTGCAGGGGCTATTTTCCAAGCTCCCGTCAGTAGAGGAAAATTCCACGGAGCGATCAGTCCACATACCCCTACCGGCTCTCGAACAACCATAGCCTGTACAGGACCAGAAACAGGATACGTTTGGCCATCCGGTTTTGTGACTAAACCGGCATAGTAGCGAAAACAATCCGCTGCGTCAGCAATGTCAAACTCTGACTCTTTAAGAGGTTTTCCGGTATTGGCTGTTTCAAGTTGGCTAAGCTCAGATACATTTTCTTCAATCTTCTCCGCTATTTTATATAAATAGGAAGCCCGTTCCGAAGCCGGTAAGTCCGACCAAATCCCAGAATCAAATGCGGTTCGTGCTGCATCAATAGCCATCTTGGCATCTTCTGCATTTCCGTTGGGAGCCTCTGCAATGATCTTGCCGTTTGCCGGATTTACAATATTTTTCTTCTGTTTACTTGAAGAATCCATCCACTCACCGTTTATAAACATTTTCAACTTATGCAATTTGAAAAACCTCCAGTTCGTTATTCTTACTTTATAGCAATCTCATATCCATAAATAGCTAATTATGTACCCGCAGCAAGTGGGCATACGAATGTTTTCTGTAAACCATGGCGGCCGCCCAATTAAAACTCCCATCAAGCCGGCCGCCGATTCAAAAATTCTAGATCAACATTAATCTAGTTAAATTTTTAAATTAATGTTGTGTTTTTCGCCTCATAAGTCTTTTGAAATAATTCCAAATAATCTGCAGGTGTCACTTTTCGTGAATTAGCCTGTGTACACAAATGAACGGATGCCCCTTCAGCGAGGAATGGGAAATCTTCGGGATTGACATTACTTAAATCTCGAAAATCAGGAATGCCAATTTTACGTGCAAGCTCTTTTAACAATACAACACCATCATAGGCAGTTTCTTCTATTGTTTTCCCTTCTTTATTTGCTCCAAGTTTTTCAGCTACAATTGCATGCTTTTCCAGGTTTGAAGGAATATTAAATTCAAAAACATGAGGAAGAAAGATAGAATTTGCTACCCCATGTGGAGTATCATAAAGACCGCCAAGTGGTTCAGCCATAGCATGTACAGCACCAAGATCCGCGTTATCAAATGCCATACCTGCAATTAAACTGGCTACAAGCATATTTTTCCTTGCCTCTAAGTCGGTCCCATTTTCTACAGCTAACGGAAGGTACTTAGCAATTAATTCAATTGCATAAAGGCTGAGAGCATCGGAAATGGGTTCAGCAATATTGCTGGTATAAGCTTCGATAGCATGTGTAAGTGCATCCATTCCGGTAGCAGCAGTAATAGATTTAGGCAGAGTTAGAGTTAATTCAGGGTCCAAAATTGCTAGTTTTGGAGCCAATTTAATGTCAAGTATAGCCTCTTTCTGTTTTGTAACTGTATCTGTAATGACAGAACCTGTTGTAACCTCACTTCCGGTACCAGAAGTTGTAGGGATACAAATAAGGGGAGTTATTTCTCGCTCTAGTAAATTTAACCCGTAACGATCCCTAAGCTCTCCTCCATGGGTTAAAAGTGTACCAATTGCTTTTGCTGTATCCATCGAACTTCCGCCGCCAAGACCTATCAAAAGATCTATTTCCTCGTCTTTAAATTGTTGATAGGCTCTATGGCAATCTACATCTTTTGGATTAGGAGTAATTTCATCAAAAACAATATAATTGACACTTTCTTGGTCTAACGAATCGGTAACCTTTTGTAAAATTCCAGTTTGCGCCAGTCCTTTATCGGTAATAAGAAGTGCCTTTTTTCCTCCTAGCTCTTTTGCTCTTTTCCCAATATTTTTAACTTTTCCGTTCCCGAACTCTATAGATGTAGGTAGATTGAAATTAAAATCCCAGATCATCATTAATATCCCCTTTCAATTTTTCAAACAGTGTAATAGTAAGTGACTCGCTCTCTTTTACTCTTTTTTATCTACTTCTCCATTTTTAATGATCAAACCACTTTGTTGGCTCCACTTCTAAATTAATGTTGATTTGTTTTACCTCACTAAACTCATCTAAACCAAAAGTTCCTAATCCACGGCCAATTCCGCTCTGTTTGTAGCCTCCCCACGGTGCTTCATTGTAGGCTAGGTTATAAGCATTAATCCACGTAATTCCGGCTCTTATTTTCTTAGTCACTCTTAAAGCCTTCGCACCGTCTTGTGAAAATACACCTGCTGCGAGGCCGTATGGAGTATCATTGGCAAGCTGGATGGCTTCCGCTTCATCTTTAAATTTTTGCACGGTAAGTACTGGCCCGAATATTTCTTCCTGAACAATTCTCATGTCCGGTTTGGTATCAACAAATATCGTCGGCTCAACAAAATAGCCCATTTCAAGCCCATTGCTTGTTATACGCTTGCCTCCGCAGGCTAATGTCGCCCCTTCTTCTATGCCAAGTTGAATATATTGGAGTACCTTATTCATATGTGCTTCACTGACAAGGGCACCCATTTGTGTAGACGGTTGATCACCTGGGCCGACCCGGATCTTTTTCGCTTTCTCTGACAGTCTATCGATAAACTTGTCGTGAATGCTCTCTTCCAGCAGCAAACGCGATCCTGCATTACAAATTTGGCCAGCGTTGACAAAAATGCCATATAAAGCATAATCTACGGCTGTCTCAAAGTCTGCGTCGGCAAAAACGATGTTAGGTGACTTGCCGCCTAATTCGAGGGCAATGTTTTTAATATTTCCAGCTGCTGCTTTCATGATGCTTCTGCCCGTTGAGGTACTGCCAGTAAACGAAACCATATCAACTTTATCGCTTTCCGCTAGTTCATTTCCTACTGTTGCACCACCACCCATAACTAGATTGGCAACGCCATCCGGTATGCCAACTTCTTCGATAATCTCAAATAATTTAGTAGTCGTAATCGGAGTGACCTCGGATGTTTTAAATACAATCGTATTTCCTGCAGCAAGGGCAGGGGCTATTTTCCAAGCTCCAGTCAGTAAAGGAAAATTCCACGGAGCGATCAGTCCACATACCCCTACCGGCTCTCGAACAACCATGGCCTGTACAGGACCGGAAACAGGATACGTTTGGCCGTCCGGTTTAGTGACTAAACCGGCATAATAACGAAAACAATCCGCTGCATCCGCTATGTCAAACTCTGCTTCTTTAAGAGGTTTTCCGGTATTGGCTGTTTCAAATTGGCTAAGCTCAGATGCATGTTCTTCAATTTTCTTTGCTATTTTAAATAAATAGGAAGCCCGCTCCAAAGCCGGCAGGTCTGACCAAATGCCGGAATCAAATGCGGTTCGTGCCGCATCAATGGCCATCCGGGCATCTTCTGCATTTCCGTTGGGAGACTCCGCAATGATCTTACCGTTTGCGGGGTTAACAACATTACTCTTTTCTTTACTCAAAGAATCCATCCACTCACCGTTTATAAACTTTTTCAGCTTCAACAATTTGAAAAAACCTCCTGTTCGTTATTCTTACTTTAACGATCTCGCTTTAAAAATAGGTAGCGCTTTCATTTTTCTTTATTTTCAAAATATTACACCTCCTTTAGATACATTTACTTACTTCAGTGTAAGAAACGGATTAAAAGTCTTCTACCTTTGGGAAAGAATTTTTTCATTCACATCTTCTACCTCTTGAGGAATGATCTCTTCATCAAAATGAAACTCAGGAAGAGGCTTGCGAAAAAAATTGGTCATATAAAGAAGATATGCTAAGCCACATATCACCCAAATGCCTCCAAGAATCAATGCCTCTATTTCTAAATGTGACCATAACCACATAGTAAATACTGCGCCCATGAACGGTAAAAATAAATACCTTATGCAATCGTTAAAAGATCGTTTCTGATTTTTTATAAAATAATGGGCGATGACAGATAGATTAACAGATGCAAAAGCAATGAGCCCTCCAAAATTGATAAACTTGATAACTTGCTCCAAAGTTAACACGACGCCTAGTAAAGAAATTATTCCTATCACGATAATACCGTGTGACGGTGTTTTAAATTTGGGATGAATATAACCAAATAGATTTTCAGGCAATACTGAATCCCGGCCCATTGCATATAACACACGTGATGCGCTTGTAATTGAAGCAACTCCTGAAGAAAAGTTACCAATAATTACCGCAGTTATAAATAATGATTTGAATAGGTTTCCTCCTACAAGTATAGCGATTTCCATGGCTGCTGAATCAGTGTTTTCAAATGAAAAACCCGGAAAGACCAATTGTGCTAAGTAGGAAGAACCAATATACAAAACCCCTATTAACAGCAACATTATGATAATAGCTCTTGGGATGGTTTTTTCAGGATTGATTGTTTCCTCTGACAAGGTAGTAAGTGAGTCAAAACCAAGAAAACTAAAACAAAGAATTGAGGATCCTGCTAAGATTACTGACAAGGGAACGTCTGAATTGAATAATGGTTTACTCGAGAAAAGAGTGCCTGTCCCTACTCCATCTAATAAATTTTTGACGGTTAATATCCAGAAAAGACTAACGAAAATGATTTGAGCAATAACGAAAATTTTACTTGCAGATGCTGATGTCTTTACCCCTAGAATGCTCGGTACAACTATGATAGAAGTTAAAAGAATAATCCACACATAATGTGGAATCCCTGGAAACACTGCACTTAAAAAGACAGTGGACATCAAACACGTCACCATAGGTGTTAACATATAATCAAGCATAATTGTCCAACCAACAATAAACCCAACTTTAGGATTAATAGATTTTTGAGTAAATGTATAAGCTGAACCTGAGATAGGGTATGCTTTTGCCATCTTTCCATAGCTGAGCGCTGTAAAAAATATTGCTAGAAATGCAATACTATACGCACCCGTAATTACACCATGTGAGGTTACGGTAGCTATTCCATAGGTATTAAAAAATACCATGGGGTTATTCCAAGCAATCCCTAAAAAAACAACCTGTGACAAAGTAAGTGTTCTAGCAAGTTTTTTCCGTTTCATAATCAGCTCCCCCACATTTATAAAGAATACTCAGAAGATTTGAATTATTGTGTATTTTGATTATAAAGGTTGTTGTAACACAAAGGTCAACACCTGTATTATATTTTTTAAGGGGGCGATTAAACTGAAAGAAAAATTAACTATCGGTGAGATGGCAAAGTTACGAGGGATGACTACGGAGACCTTACGCCATTATGATCGGATTAACTTATTCAAGCCGCAATATATCGATTCACATTCGGGATATCGCTACTATTCAATTTTCCAGTACGAGGTTTTAGGAACCATTAAAGAATTACGGCAACTTGGAATGAGTACGGACGAAATAAAGGATTATTTCAATGAACGTAATTTCAGTAAGTCTCTAGACATTCTTAAAGTCAAACACGCAGATCTTGTTTCAAAGCTAAATGAATTAACTGACTTGGAAGAAAATATCCAGAAAAAAATTGAATATTTAGATCAAATATCAAGAGAAAAGGAACTACAAACAGTCATGTTCCACAAAATAGGACCCAGGAAATTAATTACATTGAATGAAAAAATCAATAATAATTTAGAGCTCTGTTATGGAGTTATAAGGCTAGAAAATATGCTTGCTGAGAAGTCACCAATTCTGGCCAGTAACAGACTAGGAATTCTCATCCAGGAAGCAGATCTTAAATCTAAACGTTTTGAAGAACCATCAGTCATTTTTGTTGTGGCAAAAAATAAAGAAAAAATACCAAAGCAGCACCAAAGAATCATTCAGGCTGGGTTGTTTGCGTGTATCCGTTATAATGGGGAATTATTATGGAACCGAAGTGAAAGCTTGAGTAAAATAATGGATTATCTTGATGAAGGTGGTTATCAAATTACCGGCGATGCGCTGCAAATTATGCATGTTGATATTACGATCACAGATAAACCAAACGAGGTTACCTTTGAAATTCAAGTTCCCGTTCAAAAGGTCTGACCTATTTGCGCAGGACAAATGTTTATGTGTGTGGTTTAGACAAAAAAAATAGGAGTAGAGGTTCTGGTGCAAGAAATCTATGAAACTTTGACATACTGATACCACTAATCTAAAAAGGATGTGGATTATATTTCATCCGTTAAAGAAGAATGGTTAATTATTAAAAAGAAGGAAGAAGATAAAATGTTTCCAAAATTAGCACAGAAAGACTATTACTAAGAGAATGACAAAAGAGGATGCAGAAGGTATTTTACTTGCATTTCTAACGAAGATCTAACACGTTTTTATGAGCAAGAAACATTACAGAATATAGACATGCAGAGAGATTGATAGATTTTCTTTCAAAAAAACTATAATGAAAAAAAGACGTATTCGCTGAGGGATTGAAAAAAAAGATGCCAAAGATATAATTGGAACAAATGGGTTACTAAATCCACCCATAGCAGTGGAGAAGAGGGTATACTTCAGAAGCAATATATTTTGAATAGTTTGATTAATGCATCTCGGTAATAAAGTCGTTTTTAATTTTTAATGCTAAAAAGTAAAAGCCTTTGTACTTACCCTAACAAAGGCTCTTTAAAGTTAATTAAAAAGTTCATTAAAAGAGAAGTTAAAATATTCTAATCGCACTTTTCCCTTCTCCCCCATAGGTATCATCGTTAGTTATTGCCATGATGTCCGAGATTGGGATTGTCACTTTGAAAAACTGCCATTTAATGATCAAATTTTCATTTATTTTTTCAATTTGAATTCCAATCAATATAAGTCCCTCCTTAATGCAACCGGTTAATTTTAACATTTATCATCTACTTTTCATTAATGACTACTAATTCATTTTTATAGAATTCTATTTTAAGCATATAAGTTAACTTGATAATAGAGGGAATATGTTCATAYGATGTTCTGAGAAATTAATTCTTTACTATAAACATTTTTTTATCCATTAAAAGGCCCCTCTCGATGGAGAAGAGCCTTTTATGATTGCACTTAACACTTAACCTTCAAGTTCCTTTTTCTTGTTCAAAAGTTGAAGATATTCCCTATCCAATTCCTCCTTTTCCTCTTCATTCATAACCCTGGACAGTTTCCCAAGTGTATCGATGATTTGCACTTCAATCATAAGAAGTTCATCCTGTTTAACTTGATGGCCATCCATGCCCTTATACAATTTTGTTGATTCCTGGTTGACATTTCTTACTCTAGGAGGTTCWTCCTCGAATGAAAGTACATGCGTTGCAAGTGATTGGATCAATGAACTATCATGACT
>NZ_JBFUHM010000046.1:0-35557 GCF_056402395.1 Peribacillus sp. P4_B1 | reverse complement strand
TAGTAGCCACTCTCAGAATCCGTTGTACTTTCTTTAATCTCTTTGGTCTCTTCTTTATCAAATTTATCTGATGGAAAAGGCTTCTTTCCATGGTTTTCACGATCTTGATTGATTTCTTCTTGAAGACGCCCTTGATACGCTCGTGTTTCTTTACGAACGATTTTCTTTTCAAATTTCCGTTTATTCGCACTGGCTTTCACATGTGTGGAATCCACRAAAACGTGTTCAGCACTTATTAACTTTTTATTAGCAGCTGTCATTAAAATGCGATAGAAAATCTGTTCAAACAGGTCTGTATCTTTAAAGCGTCGCTCATAATTTTTCCCGAACGTGGAGTAGGAGGTACTTTATCATGGAAACCATAGCCTAAGAACCAACGGTAAGCCATATTGGTTTCAACTTCTTCAATCGTTTTACGCATGGAACTAATTCCGAAGGTATATTGAATGAATTTCAGTTTAACTAAAATAACTGGATCAATACTTGGGCGCCCTACCGCTGAATACATCTCTTTCACCAAGTCATAAATGAAGTGAAGTCAATGGCAGCCTCCAGTTTACGAACCAAATGGTTCGGTGGCACCAGTTGATCTAACGTAATCATTTCAAGTTGATCTCGCTGAATAGAATCATGTTTAGAAAGCATCCTCATCACCTCAAGTTTTAATACTTCCATTTTAAAACAAAAGCGACTCAGGGCAAAAGTGTTTACCTAAAAGATAAGACAAAGTTGATTGGAGCGGGTGTTCGAGACTCCTGCGGGAAAAGCGCGTCTAGGGGAGACACCAAAGGCGAAAGCCGAGGAGGCTCCCCGACCGCCCGCGGAAAGCGAGTGCCCTACGTTCCAATCAACGGCCAAATTGTACAACTCATAAAAAATAGACAAACTCGATTTTCATCGAGTTTGTCTACAGTCTGAAAAATCCGACCTCAATTGGTCGGATTTTTTTATTTAAAGTAAGCTTAATCACATTTTTAAAAAGAGATATTAGTTTGAAAAGGCACGTTTATAAACTTGTTGGAGATATGTTAGATGAGGCGATTAAACACCTAAAACCAGAAGATACAGTCATCCTCCAATCTGATCAAGGGTGGCATTATCAAATGAAGAAGTATCAAAAAACGTTAAAAGATTCCCACATTATACAAAGCATGTCCCGTAAGGGAAATTGTTTAGATAACGCAGTCATGGAAAACTTCTTTGGCTTGTTAAAATCAGAATGGCTTTATCTCCAAGAGTTTGAAAGCATGGAGCACTTTGAAAAGAAATTAGATGATTATATTCATTACTATAACCACAAACGAATGAAGGTAAAATTAAAAGACCTGAGTCCGATAGAATACCGAACTCAGGTTTTAGAACCTGCTTAAACTATTTGTCTAACTTTATTGGGTCAGCTCAAGTTTGTCTACAGTCTGAGCACTTAAAATAAGTGCCTAAAGTGACGGCCTTTCTCTATATAGTTTAAAAGGAGGATGTGGAAAACTGGATCACGCACTAAATGATGGCGCTTCCAGTTTCAATTAGCGATGAAACAGCAATAGCGCGCCTGAAGGTGATGTACAGCGATGTGTATGATCTTGATAGTTTTTTTCATTCAATAGATTTTGTCCCAATTCTTTTGCTTGTTCATCATCCTCGGCTGTAAATGATTCATCCAATAGTTTTTCCCCTGATGGTTCAAAAACGGTTAATTTGTATATTTTGCTCATTTTCAAAAACTCCCTTTTCAAATATAATTCTGTCTATTTTCTAAAGATAGGTACTGTTATAAAAATCTTATCATTATCTGTCAATTTTGACTATTGTTATGTGGGGAATGTATTAAGACAGGGAATATTGATAAGTAGCAAAATATCTTGGAGAATGATGGGAAATAACTATATCGAACTAATTTAATGGTTTCTTCCTTTAAGTTTGGAAAGAATGAAAACAAAACCTATTTATACTAGAGGAATTCTCTCCTTAAAATGAAAAATCATAAATGATATAATAAACCTGAGTAAAAGGTAGGAAGTGTATGGATCGAAGGGGGATTTTTTGAATGACGGTAAAAATCGTTAATAATATCACTGAATTGATAGGAGATACACCTGTTGTAAGGATTAATCATTTAACAGCGGAGGGTGACGCTGAAGTATTTGTGAAACTTGAATATTTCAATCCGAGCCGCAGCGTAAAAGATCGGGCTGCCTTCAACTTAATTAGGCAGGCTGAATTGGATGGTATCATTCAATCCGGGGCCACGATCATTGAACCAACATCAGGGAATACAGGAATTGGACTTGCTATGAATGCCGCTGCAAAGGGGTATCGTGCCATTATGGTCATGCCGGATAATATGTCGAAAGAAAGAATCAATATCTTAAAGGCATATGGAGCGGAAGTTGTCCTCACCCCTGCATCAGAGAGGATGCCTGGAGCCATTCGTAAAGCTGAGGAACTTGCCGCAGAGATTCCTAATAGCTTTATTCCGCAGCAATTCGAAAACCAAGCCAATCCTGATATTCACAGAGTGACGACAGCAGTCGAGATTTTGGATCAGATGGATGGAAACCTGGATGTGTTTGTCGCTACTGCTGGAACGGGAGGAACGATAACCGGTACAGGTGAAGCCTTAAAAGAGCATCTGCCGGAGTTAAAGGTTGTCGTTGTCGAGCCTAAGGGTTCCCCAGTTCTTTCCGGCGGAAAGCCTGGTCCTCATAAGTTAGTGGGTACGAGCCCTGGTTTTATCCCCAATATTTTAAATACAGAGGTATTTGATGAAATCGTTCAAGCGGCAGATGAAGATGCGATTTCCACCATGAAGGATTTGGCTTCAAAGGAAGGTATATTGATTGGACCTTCAGGAGGTGCTTCTGTTTGGACTGCCCTGCAGGAAGCCCGTCGTCTTGGAAGTGGCAAACGAGTATTATGCATTGCACCGGATAATGGTGAACGATATTTAAGTATGGATATTTTTAAATAAAGAAAAGACCGAATGCCGTGCATGAAACAATGTTCACGCCATTTGGTCTTTTTCCTAATGAATTTGCCCATACTGGAATAACCAGGTACCAAATGCCGGATTAAAATAATAATGTATGGGAAAGTATGTTCTGTACGTGTTAAAATTAAATGTGAAATGTTTAAAGAAATCGAGGTGATAACTTTGAGCGGTGTGAAGTTCATTCATGCGGCAGATCTCCATTTGGATAGTCCCTTTTCAGGGTTGAAGGATATGCCGACATCTATATTAAAGGAATTAAGGGACAGTCCGTTTAAAGCTTTTAAAACTATCATTAATGAAGCAATTTCCCATCAGGTTGACTTTATCGTGTTATCGGGGGATCTATTTGATGGGGAAAATCGGAGTCTCCGGACACAGGTCCGATTTCGAGCTGAAATGGAAAAACTCCAGCAGCATCAGATCCCTGCTTATATCATTCATGGTAACCATGATCATCTCAGCGGCTCATGGACTACTGTGGAGCTGCCGGATAATGTCCACGTATTTTCAGGGAAAACGGAAGTGAAACGGTTTGAAAAAATCGATGGGACGACTGTCCACCTTTATGGATTCAGTTATCCACGCCGTCACGTAAGGGAGAGAATGATTGAAACCTACATAAAAGCTGAAGGGGCCGATTATCATATAGGTCTGCTTCATGGGAATTTGGAAGGCAATTCCGAACATAGCCCATACGCCCCTTTTTCATTGAAGGAACTAGCTGCTAAAGATTTCGATTACTGGGCATTAGGCCATATTCATAAACATCAGGTAGTATCAGAAGATCCGCTGGTGATTTACCCAGGGAATATTCAAGGCAGGAATCGAAAGGAATCTGGCGTTAAAGGGTGCCTTCTCGTCGAATTTGACGGAGACACGAAGCGCCGTTCCTTTATTGAGACCTCTGAGGTGATATGGGAAAGCGAAACAATTGAAATATCCGCGGAAGGTGGATTTGATGCCCTGCTCAAACAATGCAAGGAAGTAGTTGAACAGAAGGGTTTCGATGGGAGAAGCTTTCTTTTGGAATTGAAGCTGGATGCAGGTGACGCAGCAGGCCCTTCCGGGGAATATCTTGAGGAATTAAACCAGATTTTGCAGGATGAGGAGCAAGGCGAATCGTTTATCTGGGTGTATAAAATCAAAGTCATCCAGTCCATGCCGATGATTAGGTCAAATGAAAGAATATCGCCCTTTATGGCTGAGGTATCGATGCTTGCATCTGAATTTGATGATACGGATGCTGCTCTGGCCCCGCTTTATATTCATCCGGGTGCAAGAAGGTTTCTTGATTCAATAGAGCCGGAAGAGCAGAGGGAGCTTTTGGATGAAGCGGAAAGATGGCTTTTGCAAGTTTTTGAAGCGAATAAATGAATGTAGGGAGGAGGAACGGATTTGATTATTAAAGACCTCCATGTTTATGGTTACGGCAAACTGGAAAATCAGCGTTTTCCTGAATTGGGACAGCTGCAGGTTTTCTTTGGGGAAAATGAATCGGGCAAGTCAACGATCATGTCCTTCATTCATAGTATGCTGTTTGGTTTTCCGACAAAGGTTCAAAACGAACCGCGTTACGAGCCCAAAATGCATGCCAAATATGGGGGAAGGCTCAGTCTCATAACAAAAAATGATGGGGAAATCGTCATTGAGCGTGTGAAGGGAAAAGCTACTGGTGATGTGAAATTGACCTTCGAAGATGGAAGGGTTGGCGGCGAGGAAGAATTGAATGAAATTCTCCATGGCGTTGATAAAAACTATTACCAAGCCATTTTTTCTTTCGACCTTCAAGGTCTGCAGGGATTACATACACTAAGTGAAGGGACCATGAGTAAATATCTGCTTTCAGCTGGGCTTATTGGGAATGATAAACTTCTTGAAGCCGAAACGAAATTGCAAAAGGAGCTTGATTTAAGGTTCAAGCCATCAGGCCAAAAGCCTTTACTGAATGTGAGGTTGAAAGAACTTAAGGAATTGCAGAAAAAGGTAAAAGCATCAGAAGAAGAACAGCAGTCATATACGGCATTACTTCAGGAAGAAGCAAAACTTAAGGAGGAGCTCTCTAAAGTCACGATAGATATTCAAGAGATTGAAGAAAATCTTGTTAACGTGAGTACTTTTCTGCGAATTAAGCCCTTGGTTGAAGAACAGGAGGACCTTGAAACCGAAATAAGTAAAATCAAGGATGTAAGTTTTCCTGTCGATGGTTTAAAAAGACTTGAACAGTTTCAGGCAGTTGGAATGCCCATGAAAGCCCAACTGGCCGCATTGACGGATAAGATGGCCAAACTTGAAGGGAATCTTACGGAAATCGAAATCAATCCTTTCATCAAGGAACATAAAGATCAGATTGAGCATGCTATCGATCAAGGAACATTGCTGGAGAAGCTTGAGCTGGATATAAGAAGAGCGGAACATGATAGGCTGATGGAAGAAAAGAATATCGAAAAGGTGAAACAGCAATTATTCTTGGATGTTTCTGATGATGAAATAAGAAAACTTGATATCAGTAGTTTTATGAAGGAAAAGGTCAAAAGGACGGAGAGGGAAAAGCATCAACTTCAAAATGATAAAAAACAGCTTGATGAGAAATATGGACAGCAAAAGGGAAGTCTGGAAGCTACAGAATCCCGCTTGAAGGAGATAAAGGCCCAGTTACTGCCAGATGAAAAAAGAATCGAGCTGGAGTCCTTATACAACAAGCAGAATAACACCGAATTTGAAGCAGCACAATCCCTTATTCTTGATGAACAAATACTCGAGCTTGAAAAGCAATTGGCTTTACAGAGAAAGAAGGAAGCGCATAACCGTAAACGTTCACTTATCATGAATGGCAGTTTAATAGTACTTCTTTGTTTAGGTGCGATTGGAAGTTATTTCAGTGAACAGATTTTGTTGGGGATTATACTTTTAGCCATGGCTGTTCTGTTTGCGGTTTCCAGGTCCCTCTTCAAAGGTGATGATATATTGTCAGGGTATATCCGGCAATTGGATGTGATGAAAAGGAAAAGGGCTGCAATTGGAAGTGAAACTAATCGAGTGAGTGAAGGGGAGTCGATAGGACAGTTGCTTGAACTGGACCGACGTCTCCAAAGGCGGCTTGAAAGTGAAAGGTTCAAGTATGAAGAAAGAGAGGAAGCGTTTGAATCGACGATTCAGGAATATACCGCTTGGGAAGCTGGCAGGGACCGATTGGAAAAAGAGGTGAGAGGCATTCTAAGCGGTTGGGGCATGTCTTATCCCGGAATGGAATACAATCTTGAATCTGTATTTGAACTGCTTGAGAAATGGAAGGAAGCCGTTGACAGAAAATATGAAACAATCAAGCGGTTCCAATTTCTACATACAGAGTTTGAAGGTAAAGCGAAGGCTTTATTTCATTTTGCATACAGCCTTGATTTCGAACCTGCCACATGGCGGGAAGCGATTAGCCTTTTGAAACGGGAAATGAATAAAACGGTTGAATTCTCCGTTCAATTAACTCAATGGATGCAGGAACGGAGTCGTTTGGCGAACGAAATCGAGCAGTTGACGATGGAAAAAGACTATCTCGATGCGGAAATGGAACAGCTTTTTGAGTTAGCGAATGTAAAGGGTGAGGAAGAGTTCAGACATGACGCCGCCTTGTCCGAAAAGAAAATCACTTTCCAAAAACAACTTGATTTGATTACCATTCAAATTGGACAATCGAGAATGCTGCCTGATCAAATCCAAACTTACCTAAAACAGGGGATCACCACATATACATTTGAAAACTTGGAACGGAAACGGAAGGATTCTGTAAAGGTGAAATCACTTTTATTAGAGAAACAGTCGGATGCGAAGCATAGGATAAAACAGCTTGAAGCTTCAGGGATTCATGATGACCTACTTCATCGTTTTTATGAAGACAGGGCTGCGTTTAACGAAGAAGCAAAGGAATGGGCGAAATTGGCAATAGCCAAAAGCTTATTGAATAAAACCTTGGACCGATATAAAAGGGAACGCCTTCCGAAGGTCATCGCTGATGCAGAGCGGCATTTTGCCTTTTTAACGAATGGAAGCTATCGAAAAATCATCCTTGACCAGTCGGGAGAAGGAATTTGGGTACAGCGAAGTGATGGCTTGAGTTTCAGGGTTGAAGAGGTCAGCCGCGGGACAGCAGAGCAAATATATGTTTCCCTAAGGCTCGCACTTGCTGATCATACTTTTGAAAATGATTCATTCCCTCTCATCATTGATGATAGTTTCGTCAATTTTGATGAGGAAAGGACAAAACGGACGCTTGAGTTATTGAAAAAGGTATCGGAAAAGCGGCAAATTTTCTTTTTTACGTGTCATCGACATGTAGTGGAACACTTTACTGAAAATCAAGTAATTCATCTATCCAGTCCCGTATTGCGCCAAAATAGGAATGATTTGATCATCCCAAAAATATAATGGGATTTAAACTATAAAAAAGAGAGTGAAGTCATTGAATATGAATGAGTTTATAGGCCACCATGATTCTTCCCTAGAGTTAATCATCGAAAAGGAGTTTCCTGATAGACGATGTGTTGGGGGAAAATATTCTGCCGAAGGGCATACGATCACTTTGTATAGGAGAGATATCGAAATTCAGTGTGAACGCTCCCTAGGCTCGCTTCAGAGGCTCGAGGAATATACATGGGTGATTCTCACACATGAGATGGGCCACGCGTTAGACCCCGACCTTGCTTTGCTGAGTGAGGAGCTATACAATACAGGAAAATCAGAAATCCTTTATCAAATAGAGGTCAATGCCTGGAACATCGCAGAAGGATTAGTCCCTTTTATCGATCAGGCTTTATTTACCTTCATTAGAGATGAATCCCTGGCACATTGTACTAACCGCCTGCTGGTCGGTTAAAAAGCTCTCCAAATGGAGGGTTTTTTTTATCTAAATGGAGTTTGAAAGTTCAAACAGGTGATTGCCCTAAAGGGGGAACATGTACTAATGAATCGTTTGTGCGGAAGCTAAAGGCAAGTGGTAATGATAGGGTAATGGACTGGATTTTTTTACATTAATGTTTCCAAAGAAAGCTATATCTTTAATTGAGTGACACTTTATGATTCATTTGAGAGGAATGGGACACGAGATTTTGGATATATTCTTTTTTAAGATTGACAGTGAGAATCATTTTCATTAAACTAGTATTATTAGACTAAAAGGGGAGTATTTTAATGCGACCAGCTATTAACACACAGTCTCTATCGCTCGGTTATGGTGATAAATTAATTATAAATGATATGAATATAAAATTACCCGATGGGGAGATCACCGTGTTCATCGGTGCTAATGGATGTGGAAAATCAACACTGCTAAGGTCGGTTGCCCGCTTGTTAAAACCTCAATCCGGCTCAGTTTTACTTGAAGGCAAAGCGATTTCAACCATGTCATCGAAGGATGTAGCAAGAAAGATGGCGATCCTTCCGCAGTCGCCTGTTGCTCCTGAAGGACTCACAGTCTATCAACTTGTTAAACAAGGAAGATATCCTTATCAAAGTTGGTTAAAACAGTGGAGCTCCATGGATGAAGAAAAAGTTCAAAAGGCAATTGAAGCAACGAACCTGACTGAATTGAAAGATCGTGCAGTCGATGAATTATCGGGAGGTCAGAAGCAACGCGCATGGATAGCAATGACTCTGGCTCAGGATACGGACATCATTTTGTTGGATGAACCGACTACATATCTTGATATGACCCACCAAATCGAGATTTTGGACTTATTGTTCGAGTTGAATGAGTTTGAGAACAGAACGATCGTGATGGTGCTTCATGATTTGAATTTAGCTTGCCGTTATGCGGATAACCTGGTGGCACTTAAAGACGGAGCGATACATGCTCAAGGTCGGCCAGAGGATATCATCACGCCTGACTTGGTGCAGCATGTATTCGGCATGGAGTGTCAAATTTCTTTTGATCCAATTTTCGGCAGTCCCATGTGCATCCCGTTTGGTAAAGGCCGTTACGCTCGAAGTCAGGTGAAAGCGCTGGCCAATGCATAACCTCTCACCACCTATTGAAAAAGAGCTGCAAGGATATCGTATATCGTTTCGAGATGATGCCAAGGTTTCCAAGACTTTCAATCATGTTGATGAGCTGATTGAGTATGCACAAGTCCGGTCTGGGGCGGAAACGTCAAGAATAGCAATTTCAATGTGGTTCAGACGTTATGCTTTTTTTGTCACGGCACAATTTTACATGTTCAGCAAACATCGGCTTATCTGGGAAGGCACACTTCAGGACATTGGCGTTTTGGATGATCCAGAAGATGAACATTGGCTTCCAGATTTTTTGCTGAAAATTAACAGGTGGAGCAATGTTCCGGAAAAGGAAAGCTCTTCTGCCCTACATTCCATATTAAGCAGCTTTGGAGCGGATGCCATTCGCACATTTTCCGGAACTACTAAAATATCGAGACTTGTACTTTGGGAAAATATTTGGAGCTACACGGTCTGGATGTATAGCGAGTTACTGAAGCAGACAGATATAAAGACGCGGGTTGGAAGGGACATTGAAAGGCTGCTTGAAGATGAAACATGGCTGAATATTGAAACACGTTCACCTTTTAAAAGATTCATTGGGGAAAAAAATGTTCCGGAGTCCATGAATCCTTATAAACGGGTGACATGCTGTTTATATTTCCGAATTGAGGGCCAGGATAAGTGTGCGTATTGTCCGAACAAGAACTGTTGAAATAGATCTGAATGGAAAACCAGGCTTGATTTCAAGCCTGGTTTTCCTGTGGGGTGAAAGTGACGGAAGCTTAGTCTTTTCCTTTCAATTGTCTGTCACTTATTAACGAAAACTAAACGCACTAACTAGATTGATATGTTATAATGTTGATATTTAATTGAACGGGGGCAGTCGCATGGGAAATGGGATCATACACTACGGAATTGGTGAAGTAGTAGATATATATATGTATATTAAAACGAGTACAAAAGCGGTTGCAAGTAATGGAAAGCCGTTTTTAACATTGATTTTGTGTGATAAAACCGGGGAAATCGAAGCAAAGCTATGGGATGTTTCCGAGGCTGATGAGAAAACATACAGTGCGGAAGCTACGGTGAAAGTCCAGGGGGAAGTCCAGAATTATCGGGGACGCAGCCAATTGAAAATCCGTAATATTAGACTTACATCAGATGCCGATGGCGTCACGAAAGCCGATTTAATTCAAACGGCGCCTTTAAGTCAAGAAGAAATGATGGAAACCATCACTCAATTCATTTTTGAAATGAGGAATCCGAATATCCAAAGGGTGACTAGGCACCTCATTAAAAAATACCAGAATGAATTCCTGACGTTTCCTGCTGCCACCAAGAACCATCATGAGTATATGTCGGGACTTGCCTATCACGTGGTATCGATGTTAGGGCTGGCTAAGGCCATTTCAACACTATATCCCTCGCTCAACAGGGATCTTTTGTATGCAGGAGTCATCCTGCATGATCTTGGAAAGGTACATGAGCTATCTGGGCCTGTGTCGACTGTTTATACTGTCGAAGGGAACTTGTTGGGGCATATCACCATCATGGTAAATGAAGTCGGTAAAGCTGCAGAGGAATTAGGCATTGAAGCAGAAGAAATCATGATTCTAAAGCACTTGATATTAAGCCATCATGGTAAAGCGGAATGGGGGAGCCCCAAACCGCCAATGGTGAGGGAAGCGGAAGTGTTACATTATATTGATAATATGGATGCCAAGATAAATATGATGGACCGCGCCTTGGAAAAAGTGAAACCGGGTGAATTTACGGAAAGAGTCTTTGCGCTCGATAATCGTTCATTCTATAAACCAACATTTTAATGAATATGCTTCTTTCTCGATGGAGAAAGAAGCATATTTTTTTTGTTCACGCATATCCTCTATTAAATGTATAGTAGATTTTTTGGGAGGGAATGGACATGCCAATTTGGATCTGGTTCGTGTTTATTGGAATAATCGTCAGTGCAGTCATGTCAATTTGGACCGCTAGGCAGGAACGCCTCATAGATGATGCATGGATTGAGAAGGAAGGTCAGAAGTACATTGAACGTATGGAAGAAGAGCGTGAAAGGCGTAAAAAGGATATAAATCAGGGAGCATAGCTTGAATGATGAGAAAAAAAGCGACAGGCCATTGGCCTGTCGCTTTTTACTATCCAATTATTTTTCAGCTTTAGTTGCGTCACCAGAAGTGATGGCATCTTTTAGATCTTTATCTTTAATCTTCACGTCAGCTTTTTTGACTTCTGAATTCAAAATATCTTGAACTTTAGCTTGGTCAATTTGAGCGACTTTCAACTTATACTCAAGATCTTTTTTCATATCTTTATATGGTTTCTTTTCTTTTGTATCAAGAAGTTGGATGATGTGGTAGCCATAATCGGATTTAATCGGTTTGCTGATTTCATTTTTCTTCATTTTGTAAGCTTGTTCTTCAAATGCAGGAACCATTTCACCTTGACCGAACCAGCCTAGCTCCCCGCCTTTTTCAGCTGTGCCTGTGTCTGTTGAATATTCTTTTGCAAGTTTAGCGAAGTCTTCGCCTTTGGCCAATTTAGCTTCAACTTCGTCAGCAGTTTTTTTGTCTTTTACAAGAATATGTCTCGCTTTGATTTGTGGTTTATAGTCTTCATAAGCTTTTTTTACGTCAGCTTCTTTTACTTTAATATCAGCAACGGCTGCTTTTTCTTGAAGCATGCCGATTTTAAGTGCACGTTTAAGATCATCTTCGCTCTTATATCCGGAAGAGGCCAGGGCAGTTTGGAAATTTTCACCCATTTGTTTTTTAAGCTCGTCCGTTTTAGCTTTTACTTCCTTATCCGTTACTGTATATTTCTCGGAAAGAACTTTTTCATAAATAAGTTCTTGAAGGACGGCATCACCATAACGGTCTTTCATTACATTGTAAAGTTCTTCTTTAGATATATCTCCCGCTTTAGTTTCCACGACTGCTTCCTTGTCGCTGTTGCATGCTGTAAGTCCGATCAGCCCTGCAGTAACAGCAATCGATAATGCCCATTTCTTCATAAAAACAACTCCTAGTTTTAAGTTTCTGGTTTGCTATTCTTCGTATTTCCACAAAATTAACTATAACATATTCTGGTTAGTTTACAAAAAATAATATATTGGTGTTTGAATAAGAATTTTTGGAAAATGGGTGAACGCCTACCCAGATAAAGAACCATTACATATGATAAATCGAGGACATCCAAAAGGAGGTAGCATAATGAGTAATGGATTTAACGGAGGTTTCGCTTTGTTAGTGGTGTTATTCATTTTATTAATAATTGTAGGAGCATCCTTTTGCTAATAGTTCGCAATATTAATAATGGAAAGAGCCCACTCCTTTTGCCGTGGAGTTGAATAGGATAGGGTAGCCGCTACAAAAAAGATTGAATTGATTATCAAGCTATGAAAGGAATGGATTCCTTTTGGCGGATATAAGAGTGTGCATGAAAATGCTATTACTTAAGAATGGAAGGGAGGAAGATCAATGTCTGGAGGAATAGGTGGAGGCTTTGCTCTAATTGTCGTTCTTTTCATCCTGTTAATCATCATTGGAGCTTCTTGGTTATAAACTCATAAACAAAAGGCGAAGCAGACCGCTTCGCCCTTTTTCTTTATGTGGATAATGCGCCGGGTATCACCAATGTATGTAACAAATGATGGCCATCATTTGTTGCTTATCTCTACGTATACAAAATTTCAATATAGGAGGATAATAACATAATAGTAATTAAAACATTAATGATCCTGAATACTTTAGGCTGCCGGTCTTCAGCAATTTCTTTTTGAATGCATAAAGAGTTTGTCATTCTATTAATATTATAAAGAATCAAAATAKCAAAAATAATAAACCAGAACGAGATCAAAACCTAAAATCCCTCCTTGCAAAACATCATGTATAAATACGATACCAAATTATAATGAAAAAAGATACCTAAAAATCTTATCAGGCATCTTTATGAATAGATAAGGAATCACTTTTGAATAAGTATATCGTATCCTTCTAGATGTTCTTCGATAAATGAATGTCCTGGGGAACCAACCAGGTTTTTTATATAAATAAAATCCGATACGCATAATCCAGTGTGCAGGGATAATAAAATAGTGAAATAATGGATGTAATGTGGAAAGCCAAGGGCACAACCAATCAATATGACAGACATAATGAAGAAAGGTAACACAAGGGTCAAGAGATAGAGGTGCTTTCGAATCGGATAATGCACATTGACCCTGCATGTAAGCACAAGTTTCCACTTCAAGGACCAAGAAGTTTTTACTTTTTTACATAAAAATCGTAAAGGTAAATAGTGTAATAGTTTGTGAACAGGATATAATAAGAGCAATAGGCTAAAAAATACCATTGTTTGATCGTCATACAAAACAACATGGGATGAAAAGACACTTAATAATGTATAGATCAGAACAAAAGACATCAATATAGTAAAAACTGAAAATATGATCAGACGGCAATTCCCATATTGTTTTGCCACGTCAATTGTTTTCCACGAATTCATTTAGAATCAGCCCTCCAAAGACCGTTGAATTTACCTACATACATTACGATGAATGGGTGGAAAAAGCAATAGAATTTTTGGATTAAGTTTTATGATAATAATCACTTTAGAGTGGATGAATATTAAAGACGTTTAAGGCCGGGTTTTGGACATGGATTTGGCTGATTTTTTTGAACGTGAAAATCTGATTGGTTTTAAGTCTTTTATGATAAAATGAATGATTGATTGGGGATTAATGATGTATGAAAAATATAAATGAAGAAATAGAAATACTCCGTTTTCATCAAAGGCTTTTATTAAACATGATACGTAATCCGGAGGCCAAGTTGGACTTTCTTTTTGTGGAAAAAAATTTCACGAAGAAGGAAGCGGAAGAGTTATTAGAAACATGTGATATCTTGAGCAAGCGCTACGAAATAGAAAAAGCGGAAGGTTACATGAACTTTCGACCGCTTTTTAATCAATTTGAAAGAAAGGTTAATCCAAGAATAACCATAAAGGAATGCATTGATGCATGCCTCTCACAAGGTTTATATGTATCATTCATGAAGGAAATGGATAGAGTGTGAGATTAAACTGGTTCAGTTTCTTTCTCTATCTTTTTTTTTGTGATTTTACCCTCCACGTCAGTAAATTCCTGATCAATGTTATCGAAGGATCGTTCAAAGATTTGCATGAAATCTTCACCGTATATATTACGTATGACAGCCATCATTTCAATCATATCCGGAAACTTCCCATAAAGCTCACGAAGTGGAAGTGCACCTGAGAAAGCAGAGTTCTTACTTGGGTCATATGTCTCCATTAAATCAAGTAGAAGCTTTTCACCTTCTGGGGTGATCTCTATATACGTATTCCTTTTGTCATTTTCTTTCTTTGAAAAAGTTAAAAACCCGCGTTCTTCTAATTTTTTTGAAAAATTAAATGCCGTAGAAACATGCATGACCCCAAATTTTGCAACATCTGAAATGGAAGAGCCATTAAGATGGTAGGCAATCCAAAGAATATGGTGCTCATTGATATTTAAATCATAGGGCTTAATCCATTGCTGCCAATCTTTTTCAATCGATTTCCATAATGCTTTGCTTAATTGTGCAATTCGTTGACTAAAAATCATTGCTTCTTTCATAGAATAATTTTTATTCTGCATATTATGGGCTCACCTACTTATAAGATTCTGTATATTTATTATGACAATAAAATAAAAATTAATAAAGAAAATATTTGCGAAATTTTTAGAAAATTTTATTTTTTTTAATTGAATTCTCCATTTCACTCCAATAAACCATGTGATTTATTGGTAAAAATGGAGAACCGAGCTTGTGTGTATTAATTTTTGGAAGCAGGGATTGCCCTTTCCAATTCTTTTAAAGAACTTTCAATTTCTTGAACGTTCTTCAATAATTCATTCTTATTGGGTTCGATTTCCTGCTTCCAGTTCTCGATGACGACCTGAACATCCGAAATGAAGGTTTTTACCGTTTCTTTGCTGATTTGTGTAGCTTCCATCGTGTCATCTTTAATATTTAGCATTTTCACCTTTAACTCATCAATTGTATTCTTAATTTCTTCCGTATTCGTTTTGATGCGGATCCGTAAGTCTTTACCTGAACTTGGAGTAGAAAGTAAGGTTGCTGCACCCGCTACGACCGTTCCGGTTAAAAAGCCAAGTAGTAATGATTTTGCTTTCATTAGGATCACCTCATTTTATAATATTGTTTTCGCTTAACATGGTCTAAATCCCTGCTGAAAAAAGCATCAATTGGAAATTATGATAAATAGGGATAGAAATACTATTGATATCAAAATACCATAATTTTCATTCCTATGGAAGAGTATAGACCATTTTATCTTTATATCACAAAAATATTTTTTTAAACTTAGATAGTAAATATATAATATTTAAAAATAACTTGAAGCTTTATTAAAAATGCTTCATATAAAGGAAAGAACAGCATATAGATAGTAAAAACAAGCTGTCGGAACATGGATGGCACTGGTGGGTTAATAATGAAAATCATTTTTTTATTAGGCCTGATATGCTTGTGCGGAATGGGGTATTTTCTACGAAAAGCAAAAACTCCTGGCATCTATCCGCCTAAGAGGGTGCTCCAGGCTAGAGCCTTCGCTATGGGTCTTCCCGGAGGGTTACTGCTTTTGATTTGGTTTATGTGGATATTGATTCATTGATCCTTGGAGGATGATTCTGATTAGACTCCAGATTCATAAGAGTGGAAAAAAAAGCACCGGGCATTCCGGTGCTTTTTTAAATATGATGATCCTGCTGCTTAAGCATTAATGGGTATATTAGATTTTCTTACGATGCCGTTCACAATTGGATAAATGATGACCATCGCAACTGTATTTAGCAGTACGGCAGGAAGCACAACAGCGCCGAAAAGTGCAACGAAAGGCCCTGGAAGGGAAACGATATAATAAGCCGAACCAAGGAAGACAGCACCGGAAATTATTGTTCCTACGGCAGTCAAGACACTAACCGTGACAACGGACGTTGAAAATTTCTTAAGACTGATGAATAAAAGGTAAAACAGAAAGGCTGTTGCCAATTTGTCTATGATATTTGGAATCTGTCCACCAGGAAATGTAGTTGTCATGGCAGAGATGGCTCCAGCAGCCAAGGCGACAATGAATACATTCTTCTTCGCGGGAAACAGCGTGATCGCCAAAAACATCATCAACAGCATCATATCCGGTTTCATTCCAAGGAAGAATCC
Source organism: Peribacillus sp. P4_B1 (assembly GCF_056402395.1). Classification (NCBI taxonomy): domain Bacteria; kingdom Bacillati; phylum Bacillota; class Bacilli; order Caryophanales; family Bacillaceae; genus Peribacillus; species Peribacillus sp. P4_B1. The sequence goes on along the minus strand of NZ_JBFUHM010000046.1, from coordinate 19,327 downwards.
AGGAATGATAAAATGCAGGGCAGCCCCAATCCCGATTAATAGGGACAGTGACACAAGGGTTTTCGTTTTCATTTACTCATCTCTCCTATTCTCATCTCAACTAACATCTTTTCTTCAACAATGCACTATTGCCTGTTGCAAGAAGTTTAAAATAGTATATCATAAGACCTATTTTTTTAGAAGGTATATTTGTTTGAATTAAAGAGTTTGAGCTTCCTTAGCTTTATACGATTCCTGGAATTTCTTCATGAAATCCGCAAGCTCCTGACAATGGGATAAAGGGACAGCATTATAGATGGATGCTCTGCAGCCACCGATAGAACGGTGACCGTTCAGTCCTACGAATCCGGCTTGCTTCACTTCTTTAAGGAATTGAACTTCAGCTTCTTCAGACGGAAGCGTGAAGGTTACATTCATGAATGAACGGCTGTCTGATAGGGCATGGCCTTTATAAAAGCCATTGCTGCCGTCGATGGCATCGTAAATGACTTTTGCTTTTTCTTCATTGATTTCAGCAATCTTTTCCACGCCACCCTGTTCTTTTGCCCAATCCAATACAAGGGACAATAAGTAAATTGCCAATGTCGGAGGAGTGTTATATAACGAATCATTTTTCGAATGGATAGAATAGTTCATCATGGATGGGATTTTTTCATTATCCGTTATTAAATCCTTACGGATGATAACGACTGTGATTCCCGACGGACCTAAATTCTTTTGTGCACCTGCATATATGATTCCGAATTTACTAACATCAATTTTTTTGCTGAGAATATCACTTGACATATCAGCTACTAAAGGAATGTTTCCAGTTTCCGGGAATTCTTTCCATTGTGTTCCGTAAATCGTATTATTGCTTGTGATATGAAGATATGCAGCATCATCATTCAATTCGATGTCTGCAACTTTAGGGATGAATGTATATTTTTCATCTTTGGATGAAGCTACTACTGCCGTTTTACCAACCTTTTTTGCTTCTTTTAATGCTTTTTCCGACCAAGAACCAGTAAGGACATAATCTGCCCTTTTTCCATCATTCAAAATGTTCATGGGAATCATGGAAAATTGTAGACTTGCTCCACCTTGCAGCAGAAGGACTTCATAATTTTCAGGAATTTCCATAAGGTCTTTTAATGATTGAATGGCATGGTTATGAATTTTTTCGAATTCCGAACTTCTATGGCTTAGTTCCATGACGGACATTCCGGAATCCTCAATATTCAGCCATTCGTTTTGGGCTCTTTGTAAAACTTCTAAGGGAAGGGCAGCTGGCCCAGCGTTAAAATTGCGTGCACGTTTCAAATTTTTTCCTCCTAATACGTCTATGTGTTAAAGTGTTTAAATCTATTTATATCCTACCAGAAAACTAATTTCAATAGGAGAAAAATTTAGAATTTTAGGTAGATAAAAAAATGAAATAGGAAGTAATAGAAGAGGAGGAAATAAATAGGTCCTCACTTTAAGGTGAGGACCTATTTAGGGTGTTTTTTGTCACGTATAACCGAGCTATTTTAGAGAAATCGTTGAACGTAAGTTGTAATATTCCAATAGTTAGGAGGTGGATAATAACCCTTTACAGGTAGCGTAAATTTCACTTAATATGCTGTGCGATGGAGTCAGCGATTTGTTTCAGGTCATCGGGTGTATAGTCGCGTGTATTCGTTTTCCAAACAGCCCCAAAGCCGTCACCTTCCCCATGCCGAGGAATTAAATGCATATGAAAATGGAAAACGGACTGTCCTGCGGCTTCCCCGTTATTATTTAAAAGATTCAGGCCTACAGGTTGGAATTCCTGTTTCATGGCACGGGCAATTTCAGGTACCACCTCAAAAAGATTCTTGGCAATTTCAGGTGTCAACTCATATAGATTTTCCTTATGTACTTTAGGTATTACCAGGGTATGGCCTTTTGTTACTTGACTGATATCTAGAAAGGCCAGTACATGTTCATTTTCGAAGACTTTGGTACTTGGTATTTCTCCATCGATTATTTTGCAGAAAATGCAATCACTCATTAAAAAACGCTCCTTTAGAAGTTAATGTATTTGGTTAATCGTACCATAGCATGAATCCTTGGGAAAAGGAAAAATCATAAAAACAGGATGCAACATTAAGTTGCACCCTGCTTGTTTGAAAAAGGGGGGGGTGGCTTCAAAATTCGCATTAGCATAAATTCTCTGCGACAAACACCTCATCTACATTTTAGTAAAATACGGTTATTATCTGATTAGAGATTTTCCATTCAAAGCAACCATCTCCTATATCTTTAAAGTTTCATCAACTTACAAAGCATAATTGATAATTATTGAATGATTTTTCTGCTTTTACGTGCAAGAGAACCATCTCCTTGCTCGAAACGATTTTTTTAAATGAAGCTTCTGGTTTAATTCAGTTTTACGTCTTTAACTGACACCTCATTTACAATATGATGTGAATCATTTGTAATAAAACATTTGGGTATTTCAGTGTAATACGTCTTTAACTGACACCTCATTTACAATATGATGTGAATCACACGTAATGACTAACCCCTTCTTCCTTATTTATGATGACCACCAAGCAGGAAAAATATAATTAGTTATTTATGGAAATTTTGTTCCGGGAACACTCGACTATATAAAAGCAGGATAATTTGATAAAATGGAAATAAGAACCTCTATATAGAAAGGATCGTTTATATGTCCTTATTGGAAATCAAGCAATTAGTTGGCGGTTACACGAAAACGCCCGTTCTAAAGGGAATTAGCTTTGACATTCAACCAAATGAGTTAGTAGGGTTAATCGGGCTCAACGGGGCTGGGAAAAGTACGACGATTAAACATATCATCGGACTCATGGAGCCGAAAGGCGGAAGTGTTTCGATTCATGGCAAAACACTTGCCCAGGACCCGGATACATATCGTAAGCAATTCACTTATGTACCAGAAACTCCAATCTTGTATGATGAGCTTACACTTGAGGAGCATTTAAAGCTGACGGCCATGGCGCATGGTTTGGAGGAATCCACATATAAAGAAAGGATGGACGTTCTGTTAAAGGAATTTCATATGGAGAAAAGACTTAAATGGTTTCCGGCGCATTTTTCAAAAGGAATGAAGCAAAAGGTCATGATAATGTGCGCCTTTTTAGTACAGCCGTCTTTATATATCGTCGACGAACCCTTCGTAGGTCTTGATCCATTAGGCATTCAATCCCTGCTTGATTTGATGAGGAAAATGAAAGAGAGCGGAGCGGGAATTTTAATGTCAACACACATACTGGCTACAGCCGAGCGGTATTGTGATTCTTTCATCATCCTGCATAATGGGGAGATTCGGGCAAAAGGCAATCTTGAACAGCTTCGTGAACAATTTTCCATGCCGGGGGCAACTCTTGACGATTTATATGTTCAATTGACGAAAGAAGAAATCGGTCATGAATAGTCAAAATCTCTGGAAGGAAAGATATTTAGGCTATATAAATGAAACGCAAAAATATCTTCGTTACATTTTTAACGGCCATCTGGTTTTTGTCATGGTATTGGTTCTTGGTGGTTTAGCTTATTATTACAGCGATTGGGTGAAGACGTTAAAAAGTGATTTCCCGGCTGAAATGATCATGGCCTTTGTTTTATCGATGATTGTAACCAGAAGCCCGATAAATACTTTTTTGAAAGAACCTGATACGGTATTCTTACTTCCGCTTGAAACGAAGTTGAAAAGCTATTTCAAGAATTCTCTGGTATTAAGTTGGGTCATGCAGGGCTTTATCCTTCTGGTTGTCCTAATTGCATTTATTCCAATGTATACGAAGGTTACGGGTGCAGGAGGAACAGACTTTGGAATCATCCTGGTTGTATTGCTTATTTTGAAGTTTTTGAATTTAACTATGCGTTGGCAAGTATTGAAATATCAAGATACATCAGTGAGCAAGTGGGACGCCTTAATCCGCTTTTTACTTAATGGAGTGATGCTCTATTTCATCTGTTCAAGGGCAAATATACTGTTTGCACTTATAACCATTTTATTATTGTTAGGGCTTTACATGTATTACTGGAGCGCAACTAAAGATTTTGTGTTGAAGTGGGAGCGGCTGGTGGAACTGGAAAATAAGCGGATGAATTCTTTTTATCGAATAGCGAACATGTTTACTGATGTTCCCCATTTGAAAGGGAAGGTAGCAAGAAGGAAATGGATGGACTGGCTTTTATCATTCATTCCATATGGTGAAAAATCAACGTATACCTATCTTTACGCCCGTACCTTGTTGCGATCCAATGATTATGTGGGACTTTGTTTTCGTTTAACTATCATTGGCTCCGTTATTTTAAGTGTATTCACTAACATATGGGCACATTTAATTGTAACTTTTATGTTCCTGTTTATGACAGCCCTGCAATTGCTACCGGTTTGGAAGGCTCATGAGTGGAAAGTGTGGGTCTCACTTTATCCATTGCCAGCAAAAATGAGAGAATCTGCAGTCATAAAGCTGATTTCCTTTTTCCTATTATTTGAGGACCTGGTCTTCTGCTTGGTCCTGCTAGTGAAAGGGGAATGGATGTCCGCCTTAGCCGCACTGGCAATGGGACTTGTATTCTTATTCGGTTTTAAAAATTATGCAACAAAGAAAATTAAAAACTTTTAATCAGAAGCTGATTTTTCATAAAATCAGCTTTTTCTTTTAAGAAATGAAAATTGAAACTAAAAGCCTCGTAGGGGGTATATACATATTTAATGGAGGTGTTAATTGATGGATGAATATGGACAAAATGCATTATCGGAATTAGTATCATGGAAAAAGAAAGTAGCCAAGAAATCCGGCAGGCTTGAGCGGATGTCCAAAAAGGCGCAAATCAAAATGAATAGTTATATTCCAGAACGAGTGCACAAAATGATTACTGATAGTATTAAAGGGATGATTGAGGCCGTATTATCAGGTTCAAAATATATGTCTAAAGAAAAAAATGTAGCGCTTCTATCCTTGCAGCAAAAAGAAGAATGGGTTGCGGAAACTGTAACGGCCTATCGGAAAACAGCCGTTATAGAAGGTGTGGGAACCGGAGCGGCAGGGCTTTTAATTGGATTGGCTGATTTCCCATTACTGCTTAGCATCAAGATGAAGTTATTATTCGAAATATCCCGTATATATGGTTTTGATCCAAATAAATATGAGGAACGTCTGTTCATACTCCATATCTTTCAGATGGCATTTTCGAGCGAGGGAAAAAAACTGGAAACATTACGGGTAATAGAAGAATGGGATTCAGGGAAATGGCCGGAAATAGACTGGCAAGAATTTCAACAGGAATATCGCGATCACATCGATGTCATTAAAATGTTCCAGCTAGTCCCAGGGTTTGGGGCAGCTGTCGGTGCATATGCCAACCATCATTTGTTGGAACAACTTGGGGAGACGGCTGTCAATTGTTACCGAATCAGACTTCTAAAAGAGTAAGGGACGGGAAACCCGTCCCTTTATCATTACCGCAATAAAGATTCATTCACCTTTGGGGATGATTGCTCCTTATTATGATAGGTTACAGCAGCAGTGCCTAATATTTTGGCTGCAATGAGCATCGCTTTTTCATCGAAATCGAACAAAGGATGATGATGAGGGTATGTATGTTCATTTTTTGGCCTGGCTCCTGTAAAGAAGAATGTACCTTTCACATTTTGTAAATAATAAGAAAAATCTTCACCTGTCATATCCGGGTCAATTTCCTCTGTAACCAAAACTTCCTTGATGGACTCAGTGCTTTCAATCATGAATTTAGTTTCCTCATCGTGTGGGATGACAGCCGGATAGCCTTGAACGTATCGATATTCATAGGTGCAGTCCGCAGCTAGGCAGGTTCCTTTAACAATCCGCTCTATTTCTTCCCTTATAAATGAACGGACATCTTCCTTGAAAGTACGGACGGTCCCGATAATTTTAGCCTTATCTGCAATGACGTTAAAGGCATTATCGGCTACAAAGGAACCAACGGTAATGACTGCAGAATCTATTGGGTTAAGGCGGCGGCTTACGATTTGCTGTAGGGCCATGACTAGCTGAGCGCCGACTACGATTGCATCGCGGGTTTTATGAGGCTGTGCTCCATGTCCACCCTGCCCTTGAATGATGATCTCAAATCGGTCAGCAGCAGCCATTAGAGGTCCATAAGCGTATTGGACTGTTCCAGTAGGGACCGTAGCCCATAAATGGGTGCCGAAAATTACATCCACTCCATCAAGGCAACCCGCATCAATCATCGGTTTGGCACCCCCTGGAGCATATTCTTCAGCATGCTGGTGGATAAATATATATTGGCCTTCGAGCTCATCCTTCAGAGCATTCAGATTTTTTGCAAGAACCAGGAGAGTCGCTGTATGGCCATCATGTCCGCACGCATGCATGACCCCGGATACGGTTGATTTATAGGCAACTTCTTTTTCATCTTGAATCGGTAAGGCGTCGAAATCAGCGCGCATTGCTACCGTTTTACCAGGCTTACTGCCAGTAATCTTAGCAATAACACCATTACCGCCTACATTTTTCTGATGTTCGATTCCAAGTTTTTCATAATATTCAGCGATGAAGGCAGCCGTTTGGGTTTCTTGAAAAGAAAGCTCAGGATGTTGGTGAAGATAACGCCTGATTGAAACCATCTCTTCATAAGAACCATCTATAAGATCGTGTAATCGCTGTATCATTTTGCACCTCCCAATGATTGGTTTAATTGTAAATAGTATATCATATTCTGAATAATCCAAAGTGAATTAAATACCTTGAGGAGAGTTGTATGAATGATTAAATATTCTTGGATGGCTGTGGTTTTGCTTTGCCTGTTACTATTCTTTTTTTTGATGCATGAAGTCCAGAGTGAGAAAACGCTAGCGTTCGATACGTATATTGCAAAACTTTTTGCCGTGGGTGAGAATACTATTCCGTTCACTTTCTTCAAGTCCATTACCTATCTTGGTAAATCCAAGGTCATTGGAATTGTAAGCTTACTATGTGTCCTGTATTTATGGATAATAAAGAAGAATTATTTGCCCATGGCCGTCTTTTCTATCGGAATGGCTGGCGGCGATGTTTTAAACGAGTGGATAAAAAATCATACTCAAAGGGTGCGTCCTGAGAACCATTTGCTGGAGACAGGCGGCTACAGTTTTCCAAGTGGCCACGCAATGTTAGGACTTATTTTCTTCAGTATGGTTGCTTATTTCATTCTAAAAGAAGTTAAAGGTAACTCATTGAAATGGGTAATGGGAATCGGTTTCGTTTGTCTGGTTCTGCTAATCGGGATCAGCCGGATCGCCATGAACGTTCATTTTCCAACTGATATTTTGGCAGGTTATGCATTAGGAGCTGCATACAGTTTAACCTTGATTAATTTGTATAAGTTCGTAAGACGGAGGAGCATTTATAAAAAAACATGAGATCTTTGTATAAATCCGTTACATTTCCCCGGAAATAAAGAAGGAATTTGTCGGATTGTTTATTGGCTTAATACATTCTTTTCATAATTTGGACGTCCAAAATAACGCTCTGAAACTGAAAAGTCCCATCCTTGAGTGGATGGGACTCTTATTGATCAGGAAAAGATTATTCTTGGGGATCCTTCACCAATGTATACTGCGTTACATAGGCTTCACCAGAAAACATCTTCTGACTGGAATTCGTAATAGTAGCTTTTGTGTCGCTGTTATAGGCCTCCTGATAGGAACTGGATTTCTGCCAGCTCATAAAGTCAGCTTGTTTCTCCCAAATCGTTAAAATTACATAAGTTTCAGAGTTGATTGGCCTCAGGATACGGAGGGCGACGAAACCTGGTTCATTTTCAATGAAACCGGCCCTTTTTTTAAAACGATGTTCGAATACCGGCCGTCCTTCTTCACTGACAGGGATATTGTTCATGACTACATATCCATGATCTTGAAGGTGTCCTTTCCCATCCACTACTTCATATTTACGTGGCGAGCTGAAGAGCGTTTTACCTGATGTTTCATGTAAAAGGACTGTAGTGCCAGAATTTTGCATAAGTAATATTTTTTCATTCGGGTGCTTATCTTTTTTGATTTTCAAAAAATCGTAGGTGCCTGTAGTGATGAATACATTCATAAATTCCCCTCCAATTTCTATATAGTAACTGTATACCCATTTTACCCAATGAATAATGCTTTTACCATTTCCAATCAAACCAAAAGGCCTTGGAAATCGGTGAGATTTTTATAAAAACGTCGATTTCCTGACAAATAAATATGTTGGCTATACTTCTATTATAGAAAAAGCTATAGTTTAAGGAGATTCGATTTGAAATTCAACATCCTTCTGATATTCTATGTAAGTAATGAATAAAAATAGAAACGTGATTGCTTGAAAGGTGGATATTAATGTCTAAGGAAATTACGAATGATACATTTTTAAAAGCTGCGAGGGGAGAGAAAACGGATCATGTGCCTGTTTGGTATATGCGCCAGGCTGGCCGTTCACAGCCGGAATACCGTAAATTGAAAGAGAAGTACTCCCTTTTTGAGATTACTCATCAGCCGGAATTATGCGCTTATGTGACTAGATTGCCAGTTGAGCAATATGATGTAGACGCTGCAATTTTATATAAAGATATTATGACACCGCTACCAGCCATTGGTGTGGATGTTGAGATACAGTCGGGAATCGGTCCAGTCATATCCAATCCGATCCAATCGTTGACAGATGTTGAAAAGTTAGGTGAATTGGACCCAGAGAAAGACATCCCATATGTGTTGGACACGATTAAATTATTGACCACTGAACAATTGTCGGTACCTTTGATTGGTTTTTCCGGTGCACCATTCACCATTGCTTCATACATGATTGAAGGCGGCCCTTCCAAAAACTACAATAAGACGAAAGCTTTCATGTATTCCGAGCCAGTGGCGTGGTTTGCTTTAATGGATAAGTTAGCCGATATGATCATCATCTATGTCAAGTCACAAATTAAAGCTGGCGTTAAAGCCATCCAAATCTTTGATTCATGGGTGGGTGCATTGAACGTTGAAGATTACCGCGTATTCATCAAGCCAATCATGAATCGTATTTTTTCTTCATTACGGGAAGAAAATGTACCGCTAATCATGTTCGGGGTCGGTGCGAGTCACTTGGCACTCGAGTGGAATGATCTTCCAATTGATGTGGTCGGGCTTGATTGGAGACTTCCAATTCCAGAAGCAAGACAAATGGGAATACAGAAAACGGTTCAAGGTAACCTTGATCCTGCCCTGCTATTATCATCATGGGATGTTATAGAAGATCGGACGAAAAGGATCCTGGATCAGGGCATGGAACAGGATGGCTACATCTTTAATCTTGGACATGGGGTCTTCCCTTCCGTAAACCCTGAAACACTGAAAAGGCTGACCGCCTTCATTCATGAATATTCATCAAAAATGAAGTAAGGTGAGCGAACCATTTGCTAAGAATCCTTAAATGGATGCACAATAAAAGAACGAAATCTTTAAAAGAGGTGTAATTTGATGTCAAGAAAAAAAATGGGCCTTCTAGTCATGGCTTATGGTACTCCGTACACTGAAGAGGATATTGAAAGATATTATACACATATTCGTCATGGGAGACGACCAAGCGATGAATTGATTGCTGATCTAAAAGGCAGATATGAAGCGATTGGTGGATTATCACCGCTTGCAAAAATAACTGCGGCACAAGCTGAAACCCTTGAAAAGCAATTGAATTCCGTTCAGGAAGAAATTGAATTCAAGGCATATTTAGGACTGAAACATATTGAACCTTTTGTTGAAGACGCAGTGAAACAAATGCATGATGATGGTATCAAAGAAGCGGTAAGTATTGTATTGGCACCGCACTTTTCAACATTCAGCGTGAAGTCTTATAATGGACGTGCTCAGGATGAAGCCGCTAAATTGGGTGACCTGACCATCACTTCTGTTGAAAGCTGGTATGATGAGCCGAAATTCATTCAATATTGGGTAGACCAATTAAAAGAAGTAATCGGGAAAATGACCTCGGAAGAGCGCGATAATTACGCTTTGATTGTGTCTGCGCATAGCCTCCCAGAAAAGATATTGCAATTAGGAGATCCATATCCAAATCAACTGAAAGAAACTGCAGACATGATTGCAAAAGGCGCAGGGGTTACCAATTACGCAGTTGGCTGGCAAAGCGCTGGACAAACACCTGAACCATGGTTAGGACCGGATGTACAGGACTTAACCAGAGATCTTCATCAAGCAAAAGGTTATAAAGCTTTCATTTATATACCTGTTGGTTTTGTTGCTGAGCATCTTGAAGTCCTTTATGATAACGATTATGAATGTAAGGTTGTAACGGAAGATATTGGTGCAGGTTACTACCGGCCGGATATGCCCAATGTTAAACCTGAATTCATCGATGCATTGGCCACAATCATTTTAAACAGATTACAGGAAAAATGATTGGTTAATAAGGGATATGCAGTTCATCCATGATTGCGATGACCCTACATATTTTTTAAATGAAGTTGAAAGATACGCCACATCTGGAAAAGCGTATCCTKGTGATGAAATTTTATAACCTGTTTTAGGAAAGTGGCTGTCCAGTAATGAGGATGGCCATTATTTCCCTAGAAAACTGAAAGTTTTATTGAAAAGACTGAAAATTTTTGGTATGATATTGTTGAACTTAATGACCGTTTTGTCCGTTTGGTCAGAAATGAGGTGGGAAATGTCTGTTGATCGTAAAAAATTAATTCTAGAAGCTGCGACCAAGTCGTTTTCACTTTTTGGATATAAGGCAACGACGATGGATCAAGTCGCTAAAATTGCGAATGTGGGGAAAGGTACAATTTATACCTTTTATAAAAATAAAGAAGAGCTGTTTAAAGAAATCGTTCAGCGGATGATAGAGGAAATGAAATATGAGGCGGAACAATCTTTGGATGAACAACTATCCTTTTTTGAAAATCTGCATCGGGCTGTTTATCGAATCCTGGAGTTCAGGCAGGAACATCAATTATCTTTAAAACTTCTTCAGGAAGAGCGGGAAATTGGTACTCCGGCCGTTCAGGAAATGATAAATGAAATGGAAGAAGCCATTGTATCTTACATTAAGGAAAAACTTAAAATTGCGATTGATAAGGGCTATATACAGCCTTGTGATCCAGAGATAACAGCTTTCCTGATGCTAAAGATGTACCTTGCCCTTATTTTTGATTGGGAAAGGAATCATGCCCCATTAGGGAAAGAGGAAATTGCTGAACTATTTAAAATATATTTATTCAAAGGATTATCCACTCCGTGATAATTCTATTTTTTTGGCTTAAAATGCAATGAATCGAAATAAAAAAGAGAAACCGATCATCGGTATCTCTTCTTTATATTTGGGATGGTTTTCAGCTGCGAGACTGAATTTATATGAGATCATCCTGCTAATTGGGAAGCGGATGGTGAAACAAAACACTACTCTCCAGAAAGGCAATGATCACAGTGGTTTCCATAACATTCGTGCTGTTCTTCGATTTTTTTTCCGCATTCCATGCATTGTTTCGGAGGCAGGTTTTTAAAGAACTCAATGCTACTTTGAATCATGAACATCATCTCCTGTATTATTATTCGCTTTTCTATGATTACATTGTATTATAACAGTGTTGATGTGTCAATGTTTGTTTTATAACATAAGTAGAAAAGGTGAAATAAGGGTAAGAATAGTTTATATTAATGGGGAAGTCATTGAGAAAAAAAGGAGTGCCTAAGTATGAAAATCACCGTAATTGGCTGCTGGGGCGGATATCCAGCTAAAAATGAGGCAAGTTCCGGCTATTTGCTTGAATATGAAGATTTTCGCATTCTGCTTGATTGTGGCAGCGGTGTTCTATCACAGCTGCAAAATCATATGAAGCCGGAGGATCTTGGTGCAGTTGTATTATCCCACTATCATCCGGATCATGTAGCGGATGTTGGTGTCCTGCAACACGCCGCGCTCATACAGCAGATATTGGGCAGCGAGAAAAGGACCATTCCTATTTATGGCCATGATTTAGACGAAGCCGAATTTGGAAAGTTAACTTATAAAGACGTGACAAAGGGAATAGTCTACTCTGCTGATGAACCCTTAACGATAGGACCGTGTACATTCACATTCATGAAAACGAAACATCCAGTACCATGTTTTGCTATGAGGATTGAAGCTGAAAATCATTCGATTGTTTACACAGGTGACAGTTCATATATGGATGAGCTTGCAGATTTCGCTAAAAACGCAAATGTTTTATTATGTGAAAGTAACTTTTACAGCGATATGGATGGTTCAAAGGTGGGGCATATGACGGCTAGAGAAGCTGGCATGCTAGCAGCCAAGGCCGACGTACAGCTTTTGCTGTTAACTCATCTCCCTCATTATGGGGATCTTAATCAACTTAAAAAAGAAGCATCCGAGGTATTCAAAAGGGAAATAGCTGTAGCTAAAACCAATCTCGAATTCCAACTATAAATGAAATATTAATGGTATGAATGAAGTCTACAAGGAGGAACAACTGTGCTTTTTATTGATAATAATGGAATTACGGATCCAAGAATTAATCTGGCCATCGAAGAATATGCGCTTAAACATTTAAATATAGATGAGACCTATCTTCTATTCTATATTAATCGTCCTTCAATCATCATAGGAAGGAATCAAAATACGATTGAAGAAATCAATGCCGATTATGTAGATGGAAATGGCATTACCGTTGTTCGCCGCCTTTCAGGGGGGGGAGCGGTTTATCATGATTTAGGGAATCTCAATTTCAGTTTCATTACGAGAGATGATGGGGATAGCTTCCACAATTTCAAGAAATTCACCCAGCCTGTCGTGGAAACGCTCGAAAAACTAGGAATACAAGCTGAATTAAGCGGACGTAACGATATCCTGGCTGAAGGAAAGAAAATTTCCGGAAACGCGATGTTTTCAACGAAGGGCAGAATGTTCAGTCATGGGACATTGTTGTTTCAATCAGAAATGGATCACATTGTATCCGCTTTAAAAGTGAAAAAAGATAAAATCGAGTCTAAAGGGATTAAATCGATAAGAAGCCGCGTCGGTAATATTGCTGATTTTTTAAAAGAACCGATGTCTGTTGAAGAATTCCGCTCATTCCTACTGCAAAATATTTTTAAGGAAAGCGGTGAGATCACTGAGTATGTTTTAACGGAGGCGGATTGGGAGAAAATTCACAAAATCTCGGAAGAAAGGTATCAAAACTGGGAGTGGAACTACGGAAAATCGCCTAAATTCAACTTACAAAACTCGCATAGATTCTCGGTGGGATCTGTTGATATCCGTCTTGAAGTTAACAGGGGAATCATTGAGCATTGTAAAATCTACGGTGACTTCTTCGGGGTCGGAGAGGTTGCGGATATTGAACAGATGCTTACTGGATCACGCTATGAAAAGAAAGCTATCAGCAATGTACTAGATGAGATAGATGTTCGGCATTATTTTGGCAATGTAACGAAAGAAGAAATATTGGCCCTAATATATTAAGCCTGAAATGCCGTCCTGACTAAGTAGGACGGTTTTTGTGTCTAATTATGACAGTAATTGCTTGAATTTGGATAAAATTGTTGCTGTAATCATTTTCTTTTAATATAATGAATGAATGATTATTCATTCATTATATTTGCAGGGGGAGGGAGAATGATGAATTTATCTGAACAGCTTCATCAAACTGCTTTAAGAAAGGCGGACAAGCCAGCTTTTTATTTTATGGATCAATCCACCTCATATGGGGAATTGGATAAAGCCGTTTCGAAGTTTGCAGACGAATTACATAGGCTGGGTGTTTCAAAAGGTGATAATGTTGCGCTGGTTTTAGGCAATTCTCCACATTTCATTATTTCGTTGTATGGAGTTTTACGTACAGGGGCGACCGTAATTCCCGTAAATCCAATCTACACACCTGACGAGATTGGATACATCCTGAATAACGGCGATGTAAAGGTCGTTGTGGCATTAGATAAGCATTTACCCTTATTCGAGAAAATGAACTCGATCCTCTCAAGTGTAGATAAGTATGTAATTTGTGAAACACAGCCGGAAAATGGGGAAACTAGCAAATTGAACATCTACCCAAAAATGAAATCGTTTACAAAAATGGTCGAGAAAGGGGATGAAGGCTATAAAGGACCAGAACTGGATCCTGAAGATACGGCAATCATACTCTATACTTCCGGGACAACGGGAAAACCAAAGGGGGCCATGCTCACACATACCAATATATTCTCCAATGCACATGATGTTGGTGAATATTTAAAAATCACGGAAAATGACCGTGTCATTACGACATTGCCAATGTTCCATGTTTTCAGTTTAACAGTAGTTGTAAATGCCCCATTATTGAGTGGAGGTACGCTTTTAATTGTCCCGCAATTCAGTCCAAAGGAAATATTCAGTCAAATCAAAAAATATAATGCAACCGTTTTCGCTGGAGTGCCTACGATGTATAATTTTCTTTTCCAATATCCAGATGTAAAAGAAGACGCTTTGAAGTCATTGCGGATATGCATATCAGGTGGATCCGCCATGCCAGTTTCACTGCTTGAATCATTCGAGCGGAAATTTAATGTCAGGGTTTCAGAAGGGTATGGCTTATCAGAAGCATCTCCTGTTACCTGTTTCAATCCTTTGGATCGTCCAAGGAAGGCAGGATCCATCGGAACCTCCATCCTCAGAGTGGAAAACAAAGTCGTTAATGAGCTTGGGGAAGAAGTGCCGATCAATGGTGTAGGGGAATTGATTGTCAAAGGTCCGAATGTAATGAAGGGGTATTATAAAATGCCTGAAGAATCGGCGGCGGTCTTGAAAGATGGCTGGTTATATACAGGCGATTTAGCCAGGATGGATGATGAAGGGTATCTTTTCATTGTAGACCGTAAGAAGGAACTCATCATCGTCGGTGGCTATAATGTCTATCCACGTGAAGTGGAAGAGATTCTGTATGGCCATCCTGAAGTAGTTGAGGCAGCGGCTATAGGCGTGCCGGATCCCAAATCAGGGAGAAATTGTTCACTGCTTCGTGGTAAAGAAAAACAGTGCATTGACCGAGGAAGAACTACTTGCCTATTGCATGGAACACTTGGCTAAATATAAGGTTCCGGCAAAAATTGAGTTTTTGGATGAATTGCCAAAAAACACAACCGGTAAAATTTTACGGCGTTCCTTAAAAACCCATGTAATACAAAACTGAATTTGGTTAATCAAAAGGATCATTGCCTATAACTTGCAATGGTCCTTTTTTTGTACAACCAATGTGCATCTCGCTGCATAAAATATATCGGGGTAGCTTAAAGCCTTGATTCTTGTTTCGAAAAGAGTTATGATTGTCATTAAAAATTTCCACATAATTGTAAGGAGGGTTTAGATGAGAGATGTAAAGCTTTTAGATGTTTTTACACATCCCATTGCTCAAAAATACTTGAACCGTTCAGGTCTGGCACATGCGATTGCGGTAGCCTATCATTCGTTTCACCTAGCAAACGAATATAAGATAGACCCTGATATTGCGGCTAAAGCAGGACTTCTGCATGATATGGGCCATTTCACCTGGTATCGCAATGGTAAGTGGGATTATGATCTGTACAAACAAAATGATATCCATCCTATTAAAGGTGCAGAACGAGCACATAAACTGTTAATCCGTTTGGGAGAGAACCCGATAAAGGCAAAGACCATTTCCCTCGCCATATTATTTCACACCGATTCGTTTTTACCTTCAAATGATATTATTCGAACACCGCTTCAGCAGGTCGTCAAATGGGCCGACGAAAAAGATGAAGAAGAAGGTGGAAAACACCATTACCGCAAGATTGATTTTCTCCGGGCAAAGGAAAGCATCATGAGACTTGATACACTCATTGATGAGGAACAAAAAAGAAGGCTATCATCCTGAAGGCAAACGGGTGATGGCCTTTTACAGTTTGAATTTTGATTTTATCTTTATTTCATTTAAACCTTTTCTATTGAAGAAGATGCAGCAGATGGTGAAAAATCACCAATATCTTCGGGCAAGGAAATAGAAAAATTAGGGGTCTTTTTCCAAACGCGAGCATGAACTGCTTATTCTGCTCACTGAAAAAAACTTTTTCTATCCATCGGCACGGTGCAGGGTATACAGAAAACTGAATCGCCCGAAGCTTATGGCACTTTTGTATAGTTTTAAAAATAGCATCGTGAAGGGATGACCACTAAAGCCCTCCGCTCCGTTAATTGGCTTGTTTCAAAATGGCCTACCCTGGTTCTTTATCGGATTCATATTCACCGCAAGGACTTTGATGAGACGATTTTCATCTTAAATCAAATATGGGTGGCGGCAGTATGGACAAATTAGGCGGTGCCTTAATCCCGAAAAAGAAAATCGACGGGTCTGCGATCCTTTTTATTTCTTCACCTATACCTTGTAATGCCTCCCATCCTCCGCTTCATTTATCTTAAATGTCTCTGGTACAAGCTATATGTTCCGCCTCCTTGTATTTCCAGACCATATCATCGTGAAGTGCATTTAATGATCAAGATTGTTTGAACATTTATGGAATAAATAATTATAGAAAGAAAATGGGGTTCTAACCTGTCCATTTTGGATTAAACTAATAAGAGGGAGATTCGTTTAAGGAGGGGCATCATGGTTAGAAAATGGGCAGGAAGAGCGATTCTATTATTTATCTTTTATGCAGCAGTGATGTATTGGTATATTTTTTACGGGGCGGATACTTCCATTCCCGAAGCATTGCGTGGTACTTCAGCAGACCCTGCAACATTTTTGAATGCTAGGGAACTAAAGCTTAGCGAAGAATATTCAGGCCTGCGAAATTTTATTTTTTTCGTTTCTACGCCATATGAATGGCTGTTGTATTTCTTCATTTTATTATTTGGCTTTTCAAAAGTTTTTGAAAAGTCATCTTTGGCGGTCTCGAAACGGAAAGTGATCCAAACGGGCATTTACTTATTCTGGCTTTCTGTGATTTCTTACCTGGCACTATTTCCAATCCGCTTCATTGGTTATCGGATAAGTAAAAGTTACCATATCAGTACACAAAGTTTCACCTCGTGGATGAAGGATGGAGTCATCGAATTCTGGGTGAATTTTGGGATGATGTTCATCATCGTTTCCGTCTTATATTGGTTAATGAAGAAAAGTGTGAAGAGGTGGTGGCTTTATGCTTGGATGTTGTCCATTCCATTTACCTTGTTCTTGATGTTTGTTCAGCCTGTATTGATTGATCCGCTGTATAATGAATTCTATCCGCTCAAAAATAAAGAGCTGGAAACGGAAATATTGGCACTTGCCTCACAGGCTGAAATTCCGGCTGAACACGTATTTGAAGTAAATATGGCGGAAAAGACAAATGCCTTGAACGCATACGTGAACGGTATAGGTTCCAACTCTAGGATAGTCCTTTGGGATACGACCCTGAACAAGCTAAAGGAAGATGAAATCCTTTTCATCATGGCACATGAAATGGCCCATTATGTCGAAAAGCATATTTATATAGGGATTGCAGGTTATATAGGAATGACTTTAATCGGTCTATGGCTGACATCGAAAATCATGAATTATATCATAAGGCGCTGGGGCCACCTGTTAAAGGTACGTACGGTTGATAACATTTCTTCTCTTCCATTATTTCTGTTAATAACGTCTGTGCTGCTGTTCGCTGCCAGTCCGCTGTCCAATTATGTTTCCAGATATCAAGAAACGAGGGCTGACCGTTATGCCATTGAAATGACCGGGGATAAAGAATCAGCAATCACCACCTTCCAGGAACTCACGAGGTCGGGTTTGAGCCAGGTCAATCCGCCAATCCTGGTAAAGTGGCTGCGGTATTCCCATCCAACCATGCTCGAGCGGATTTCCACGGTTGAAAATGCAGATACAAAGGGTGATTGAAAGCCAGCTGAAAATCAGCTGGCTTTTTTTCTTACCTAATATCAGGAAAGTGGAAGTTTAAATGTCGTTTTCAGAAAAAACTATTATTTTTAAAAATCTTAGGTTCTCTAATATAATAAATTAAATTCCCGGTTCGTTTTAAGGAGATCAGATATGTATAATGTACTTTGCATCACTATAGGCTCAGTGCTTGTTGCAGTAGCCTACAACTTATTTTTGATACCTCATTTAATTTTAAGCAGCGGACTTAGTGGACTTGCGATTATGTTCGGAATCATTACCCCAGTCAACACAGGGATATTGAATTTTCTATTGAACCTGCCATTGTTAATTCTTGGATACCTGAAATTAGGAAGACGCTTTATCACCTATACGATATTTTCAGTTGTCGTGATATCAGTCAGTTTATATCTCATTCCGGTTCATGGAATATCCACTGAACCGATTTTGTCTTCTTTATTTGGCGGAATCATATCGGGATTCGGTATAGGGATCATCTTTCGCGCTTCAGGATCTTCCGGCGGTTTTGATATCATTGCCATGCTTTTGGCTAAGAAGAGCGACTTTCCACTTGGTACATTGCTTTCGGTGATGAATGCAGTAGTGGTGGTTATCTCAGGCTTCATCTTTGGTTGGGATGCCGCATTATATACGCTGATTTCCATATATGCAGCAGGAAAGGTGATTGATACGATTCATTCCAATCACATTAAATTAACATTAATGATCGTTACGAAAAAGAGTGACGAAATGAAAACGAAGCTCCTGACCAACCTATATCGAGGAATTACAGTCATGGATGGTGAAGGTGCATACTCTGGAGAAAAGAGTAAAGTAATGATGACAGTCATTACCCGTTATCAATTAACCGATGTAAAAGCGATGATAAAAGAAGTGGATCCCAATGCTTTTGTCAATATAACGGAAACAGCCGAGGTCATGGGGATGTTTCATAAAGAGTGATAATAAATAGAAAAGCCTCCCACTTTATGGGAGGTTTCAGACTGTAGACAAACTCGATGAAAATCGAGTTTGTCTATTTTTTATGAGTTGTACAATTTGGCCGTTGATTGGAACGTAGGGCACTCGCTTTCCGCGGGCGGTCGGGGAGCCTCCTCGGCTTTCGCCTGCGGGGTCTCCCCTAGACGCGCTTTTCCCGCAGGAGTCTCGTACCTTCCGTTCCAATCAACTTTGTCTTACCTTTTAGATAAACACTTTTKCCTGGAGTCATTTTTGTTTTAAAATAGAAGTATTAAAACTTGAGGTGATGAGGATGCTTTCTAAACATGATTCTATTCAGCGAGATCAACTTGAAATGATTACGTTAGATCAACTGGTGCCACCGAACCATTTGGTTCGTAAAATGGAGGCTGCCATTGACTTCACTTTCATTTATGACTTGGTGAAAGAGATGTATTCAGAGGTAGGACGCCCAAGTATTGATCCAGTT
>NZ_JBFUHM010000045.1:0-35829 GCF_056402395.1 Peribacillus sp. P4_B1 | reverse complement strand
GGACTTAACCAACGCTTTTTAAAAAATGAAATACCTTCTTATTATCTAGTTTTGAAGGAACAACGTTCCTGATATGTTTGGTGGCGATAGCGAAGAGGTCACACCCGTTCCCATTCCGAACACGGCAGTTAAGCTCTTCAGCGCCGATGGTAGTTGGGGGTTTCCCCCTGTGAGAGTAGGACGCCGCCAAGCCAATTAAAAAGATCAGCCATCCGGCTGGTCTTTTTTGCGGTTGTTATTTCTTCTGTCTCTTATGTTTAAACCTGTTAAAAGGTAGGAGACTCAAAAGATTATAGAACGTATATTCAGTATAGGAAAGTATATATGCTAGGACATACTTATAAATGCATCTAGTGATAAGTAAGCAAATAATTTCTGCTTCAATCTGTATAATCGTATATCTGTTTAAGGCATATGGACAGAATTCTTCGTTTCTGTAGGGAAATATGTTAAACTTAACGTAGTTCTGAAACTGTCATGGGGGAATAGCCGATGGATACCTCTGCTAAAGATGAAATGATTTTTTCGTTTGCTGAATGGTTGAGAGACCAAGGCAAATCAGCTAATACGATCAAAACGTATACTGGTGTCCTTTCACAGTTTTGTGACCAGACACAAAAGATATTGATGGAGATTCATTCTGAAGATGTTCAGGATTATCTTGACTATTTAGAAAATTGCAAGAAAAGTCCAGGGACAATCGAAAAACACTATATTGCTCTAAATGTATTCTTTAAATTTTTAGGCAAGCCACAAGTAATGCTTTCTGTGGAACGCAAGGTTAAAGAGCACAAGCTAGAAGTGCCTGAAACTTTAAGCATAAAAGAGCAGCAAATCCTGTTAAGAGATATAGAAGCGGAAGGAAACCTTAGGAACATTGCCATCGTCTACCTTTTGTTGCATACAGGAATTCGTGTTTCTGAATTATGTGACTTAAATGATCAGGACGTCATCATGGAAACAGAGCGAAATTATATACTTGTCAGGAACGCAAAAGGTGAAATTGATAGAACCGTTCCCCTGACACTATCGGCTATACAACATGTAAAAAATTATCTTCATTCTTTAAAAGAAAAAGCAGATCCGTTATTCATCTCAAGTTATAATCAAAGGATCACTCCGAGATCAGTTCAATATATATTAAAAAAATACAATGTTCATCCACATAAATTGCGCCATACCTTTTGCCAAAGGTTAGTGGATAATGGAATAGCTATACAAACGATATCCAAGCTTGCCGGTCATAAAGATTTAAATGTGACCAAGCGTTATTTAAAAGAAAAATCGCTGGATTTGGAAAATGCGATAGACCAGACTTTCACCAAACACTAATCTATAGAAATCAAAAAGGAAGGCGAGTTCTTTCCTTTTTTTGTTTGCATAAAAATCAGTTTTAAAAACAAACGAATTTCCTTGGAAATGACGACGAAAAGGGCATTAATGTTACGAGTGGCGGGATCTGGTGAAAAAAGAAGGAATCAAGTCATAAAGGCATTGTCTAGAGGGCTCAGAAAGCTGTATAGGACAAATAGTAATTGTATTTTATAATACATTATGAAAATGAAGGGTCGAGTAGAAAAATTCAAATGTATTATTATTGAATCAGAAAGGCTGTTTTCACATACTTTGTTGCTATTTACCAGGTAGTGAGTTGTGGTTGATTTCCCCTCCAGATGCTCGCTTTCCGCGGGGCGGGCGGTGAGCCTCCTCGGCGTAAACGCCTATGGGGTCTCACCTGTCCTGCTGCTCCCGCAGGAGTCTCGCACTTCCGCTCCAATCAACCTTAAATAGTTTCGGTTTTAAAACAACAATCTTTACGAAAAGAGCCAT
Organism: Peribacillus sp. P4_B1; assembly: GCF_056402395.1. Classification (NCBI taxonomy): domain Bacteria; kingdom Bacillati; phylum Bacillota; class Bacilli; order Caryophanales; family Bacillaceae; genus Peribacillus; species Peribacillus sp. P4_B1. The sequence goes on along the minus strand of NZ_JBFUHM010000045.1, from coordinate 33,999 downwards.
CAGAAAAGAAAGAGGGAATCCCTATAGTTAGGGATTCCCTCTTTCTTTTCTTTATTATTTAACTGTTTTTTTCTTCTTTTTACCTATTTTCATTATAACTTCATAAACTACCGGTACTATGACCAGTGTTAATAATGTAGAACTCACTAGTCCGCCGATAACGGTAATTCCTAAACCTTGTGATATCAATCCACTGCCTTCTGCACCGATTGCCAGGGGTATTAAGGCGCCTATTGTTGCAAGGGCAGTCATCAGGATTGGGCGTAAACGGGTGGAACCAGCTTCGAGTAAAGCTTCCCGAGTAGATAAACCTGATTCTTCATTTTTGATAACACGGTCCACTAATACAATGGCATTGGTTACGACGATACCAATAAGCATTAGGACACCCATCATTGCCGAAACGCTGATCGTCTCACCTGTAACGAATAGCCCTGCCAATGCCCCGATTACCGTGAATGGTAGTGAGAAGAGAATGGCTATTGGTGCTAAACCACCATGGAAAGTAACGACTAGGACAAAGTAAACGATAGCTATGGCTGCTAACATGGCGATTCCAAGTTGGGTGAAGGATTCTTGGATATCTTTCGTTACTCCGCCATAGTCTACAGAAACGCTTGCAGGAAGGTCTAATTTTTTAACTTCCTTTTGTACTTCAGCTGTTACTGCTGCTACATCATCCGATTTGATAGTTGCAGACACGTCGGCATAAATTTTTCCATCGCGACGGCTAATTGTATCGGACGCTTTTCCTTTTTCGATTTTCACAAGCTCTTTTAATGGGATTTCCATTCCCATTGGAGAAGAAATTTTCTTGTTCTCAAGATCTTTTTTATCTTTAAATGTCGTTTCTTCTGTCTCGACATATACTTTGACTTCTTCTCCATCTTTTTTAATAGTAGTTAAAGCATCTTCTTTGTTCGTATTTGCAATGGACATACCAATTTGTGCCGCTGTTAGTCCAACATCACTTAGCTTTTTCTGGTCTGCTACTAGTGTATATTGCTCATAAGCATCGGAAAGGCTGGTATCAACATCTTTTAAGTCTTTATTTTTCTTCATGATATTTTTAATATCATCGATTACAGGTTCAATTTCTTTTTGTGTATTTCCGTATACATATAGGGTAGTTTCATTACTTGATGTTGAAGTGAACTCTTGTTGTTTCCATGTTCCAGGTGAATTAAGGCTAGTTAAATCCTTTATGACCTTTTCTTTTTTGTCCCCGAAGTTTTTGGTGTCTTCATCATAGAGTACATAGAAGAGAGCTGAGTTACCCGAGCCGCCCATCATGCCACTCATCATGTTTTCCCCTAGTGTATATTGAACTGTCTTCACATCATCTTTATCGATGAAGTATTTTTCTACTTTTTCTGTTTGCTTTTCAATATCCTCTTTTAATTCGCCAGGCGCTGGAGTGTAAGTAACGATAATCGTTTTTTCCTCATCTGCAGGCATGAAGCTGACACCGATGCTTGGAATAAGGAATAGGCTCCCGACTAATAATACAATGGCTGTACCGAAAGTTATTAACTTATGGTTTAATGACCAATTAAGTGCTTTTCGGTAGAATGCAGATAGTTTGCTGGGTTTTTCTTCATGTGATTTTAATTCCTTTTTAGATAGTCCCTTTTTAAATAAAGAGTCTGCCATGGCCGGAACGAGTGTGATGGCGATTATTAATGAAGCGACTAATGCAAACACCATTGTTAAGGCGAATGGCATGAATAGTTCCCCAACAGCCCCTGTAACGCTTGCTAAAGGCAGATAAACGGCTACTGTAACGATTGTTGATGAAAGGATAGGGATGAACATTTCCTTAGTGGCTGATCGTATTAAGTCGCCGCCTTTTAATTGTTCGCCTTTTAAAGCCATTCTCCTGTAAATATTTTCAATTACGACAATCGAGTCATCGACGACACGGCCAATTGCAACTGTCATGGCTCCCAGTGTCATAACATTTAATGAAATATCCATTTGCTTGAGCACCAAAAGGGCTGCTAACAAAGATAATGGAATCGAAATGACGGAAATTAGAGTCGTTTTAAAGTTCCTAAGGAAAAGCATGATAACGATGACGGCAAACAGACAGCCGAAGATTGCCTTGCTAATCATGGTTTCAACTGAATCTTTAATCGGTTTTGCTTGATCTAGCGTAGTATGTACACTGACGCCTTTAAATTCTTCTTTGAAATTCGATATTTCTTTATTTACTTCGTCTACGATTGCAACTGTATCGGCATCAGGCGATCTTGTAACCTGGATTCCAATCGATTCGCTACCGTTTGTTCTTGAAACCGACTCAGCCTTACCGGTGACTTTAACATCGGCAATATCTGATAATTTGACATTTTGTACTTGGGCAGTACCCGATGCCATTTCAGGGGATAATTGATTGGTTTCGGGTATGGTTTGTGCTGGCGTTCCAGTTTTAGAACCACCCGTTAAAGGTATCTTTATATTTTTCAGGTCTTTTAATGTGGAAATGTTTCCATCCACAACGATCGTTTTTTCTTTATCATCAAAGTTATATATGCCAAGTGGCATGTTGATGTTTGCGGCCTGGATAACCTTCTTTACGGTCTCTTCATCGAGCCCATATTGAGCCATCTTTTCTTGATCGAATACAAGGCTCCCTTCATTTACTTGTTGTCCGGAAATTGATACGGAAGTTACGCCATCGATTCCTTCAAGTTTAGGTACTAACACCTCTTCGACATTTTTTGTAAGGGCTGGTAAATCCGAATCCTTATCTGTTACACTGAGTGCTACGACAGGAAAAGCGTTTAATTCTAATTTAGATACGCTTGGGTTATCCACTCCCTCAGGCAGTTCTATTTTCTCTAATGCTTCTTTCACTGCTTTTACAGCGTCGTCCATATCCGTATCATAATCATATTGTAATTGGATGGAAGAAACATTAGCCATGGAAGATGAACTGACTAATTCGACTCCTGGTAAATTTGTGACTTTCTGTTCAATCTGGTTTGTGAGTTTATCTGCTACTTCTTCAGGTGCAGCTCCTGGATATACAGTGGAGATACTTATTAATGGGGTCGAGATGTTTGGAATGGTTTCTTGCTTCATGTTTAACCCGGAGTATAAACCCGCTGCAACGATGATGATCGTAAGCAACCAGATTGCCAATTTATTCTTCAAGGAAAATTTAATTATTGAATTCAACTTGTACCCTCCATACTTTAAATTGTGACTAGTCGGTCATAAACTCAAATATATAGCATAGGGATTATGATTGCAACAGATAATATATGTTAGTTTTATCGTTGTGATTCCAAGGGTATTGGAATACAATTTGAAAGAAATGACTGATTGGTCATATTCGGACCGAATTTTAAGAGATAGGATGAATTTGATGAATCAAAAACATAAAATGATTATAGATAAATCTGTAGAACTTTTCGCGGAGAAAGGGTATCATGCCACCTCCGTTCAGGAAATTGCTGAAAAATGTGGGATAGCAAAGGGGTCTTTTTATAATTATTTTAAATCGAAGGAAGAGTTACTCGTCTCCATTTTTAAATATTATTATGAAGCGTTGACGGACTCTTTACTTGATCTTGAGTTGGACGCTTCATTGTCTAGTAAAGACAAATTTTTAAGGCAAATCACTGTTCACATGGAGCATATGACGGGAAATACAAACTTAATTCAAATGCTGATGCAGGAACAAATGCTCCATATCAGCGAAGAACTTGATCGGTTTTTACATTATATCCATGAAGAGGGATTGATTTGGTTCAAGCGTAAAATCATTGAGATATACCCTGGACTTTCGGCCGACCTTCTGCCGGATTGCACAATAATATTAGATTCACTTTTCAAAGGATATATCGGAATATTGATCAGGAAAAAAAATGCTTTCGATGTGGAGTTGTTACCTAGCTTCATGTTGAATCGTATGGATTCAATTATTGCAAGCCTGCAAAACATGAAAGATCCTTTATTGAAACAATTTCCTTTACCAGAATGCTCACTGCGGGATATGAGCCCGAAAGAGGAAATCCATTCGATCATCAGCAGGATGTTGGAAGTGGAAACAAGTAAAAATAGGGAAGCTTTAAAGGCAATTCAAGAAGAGTTTTCAAAAGTTAGGCCAAGTCCCATTATCTTGGAAAGCCTTTTGTTGTTTTTGGAAAAAAATGAAAAACGAAGTCCTTTGTGTTCAAAGCTTATCTTAACGATGAAGGATTATTTGACGAATATATGAAGGCATTACTGAAAGGGGCGTATAGCCTCTTTTTTTGTTGATATCTTAGAGCTCAAAGCCATATGAATTTTTATATATTTGATTATGAATTAGTTTCAAAATGTGGTGTTTAGGAAAACGTATAGGTAGTAGGAAAATTCTTTCATTAAAATGGGGGCAAGGATCATGAGATGGAAAAAGGGAATGCTGATTTATAATAAAAAGGCCGGGAACAATAAACTTGAGAGGAATCTTGAGGAATGTCTCCCAGTAATAGCTCCTTATATTGATGAGTTCCTTATTCTACAAACGAAGGAAAAAGGGGATGCATGTCGATTCTGCTCGGAATATGGTGAAGACATGGATGTAGTTTTCGTATTAGGAGGAGATGGAACCGTACATGAGTGTGTAAATGGCCTTTCACCCCTTGGGAAGCGGCCGTTGTTTGGGATATTACCTGGAGGGACTTGCAATGACTTCTCAAGAACATTAAAGATTCCTCAAAATGTTCGTCAGGCTGCGGAAGCAATAGTAAATGGAAAAGTTCGTTCAATTGACATCGGTCAGGCCAACGATGACTATTTCTCCAACTTTTGGGGAATCGGGCTTATTACTGAGGCATCAAGCAATATTGATGTGCAGGAAAAAAACAGGTTCGGAAAGATAGGATATTTATTAAGTGCAGTAAGGACTATTGGTGATAATGCACCCTTTTCCTATAAACTTGAGTATGATGGGAATTTCATTGAAGGGGAAGCAATCATGATTTTGGTCTTGAATGGATGTTTTATCGGTACTAATTTACTCCCCTTTCCCATGGTTAGTCCAGACGATGGGATCTTTGGCGTTGCCATCTTGGAAAACGCAAGCTTTGGTGCATTTTTAGAAATAATAGCGATGAAACGTTCATGGATTGAAAATCTGAGCTCGGAGTCTGGTGTGACTTATGTGCAGGCCGGTAGCATGACTATTGAAAACAATAGGCCACTTGATGTGGATATGGATGGAGAGAGTTATAGTCAAACACCTACTCGAATTAAAGTTCTTGGCCATCATTTATCGGTATTAACTCCAAATTGGTGAGGAGGATTAAATATTAAGGATAAGTGTATGTGTTTTTTTTGTTTCATTCATTCCTTATTTCTGCATTTGTTTCCAAAATAAGATAAAATATAGGATGATATATCATTTTTTGCAGGAGGAACACATATGGTGTACCAGGTCAGATTGTTAAAGGGCATTTTAGAGCCTCATCGAAGTCGTTATCAGCTGCAAAATGCAGAGGCAGTCACACGGCTTGGATGGAAATTACTATTTTTATATTTTCTTAGTATTATAGTATTTGCTATTGGTGGTTATTTTGGCATTGGTTCTGAATCATTTTCTAAAGAAATCACGAAGATGAGTGTTAATGAATTTGAAGCAGGAAAGTTTTTGATATTGAGCGGCAATATAATAGCAAGCCTTATCTACCCATCCATTTACATATTTTTAGCAGCCCTTTTCTTTTGGATCGTTACCGATATCCCATACATAAAATTAGTTATCGTTCAAATGATCATTTTTGGGTTGCAATTATTGGAAAAAGCATTACTGATTCCTCTATTCGTATTAATGGATATAGGCAATGATTCCAACCTTTTTTCATTGGGAGTCATCGGTCAGTATTTTCTCAGAAGTGATTACTTTATTCACTTTTTCAGCGAAATCACCATTTTTCAATTTCTTATTATTGCCCTGCAATATTTCTATTTAAAGGAGTTTTCACAACGAAATAATTATTTGGTCCTTGTAATGATTGTTCTATTCTATCTGGCCACGTGGTTTGTTAAAGCCTTTTTAGCATACATCCAAGTGGGCGTATTTGTATAAGGCGGGTGAAAAGAATGAGTGGAAAATGGAAAATAACAGCGGTCTCCATTGCGTCGATTGTGTTAATAACCGTCAACACATACCTTATTGAAAAAAAAGGAAGCAAAGCGGAACGAACTGTTTTCGTGGAAAACTGGTCAATGGTAAAAAAAGATACAATTACGGATACTATTCAAACAAATGGGGTAATTAAACCTGTAGAAGAGTACGATATCTATTTTGAAACCAAGAAAAATGATTTTAAGAAATTCCTTGTAAAAGAGGGGGATGCTGTAGCGGCTGGCTCCTCGTTGTTTGAGTATACGACAACCGAACTTGATGCACTTAAAGCGAATTTGGAAGCGGAGAAAACTGCTGCTGAGGGAGAAATTGTAGGGATTGACGAATATATTAGGAAGTTAAGGGCTTCTCAAGGGGTCCTGACCCGTAATCCTGATAAAGCGGTCATTGATGAATCGGTGAAAAATAACTTGGATATTAATATAACAACAAGCTCTTCAGATCTTATTAAAAGCAACATTGAGCAAGAAATGTACAAGCAAGAACTCGAAAAAAACAGTTTGAATGAAAAAGTGAAAATGCTTGATGCTAAATTAAGTTCAATTGAGGAGCAGGCTAGCGCGATTGTAACGACGAGTGAAGCTGATGGTGTAGTTAAAAATATCAATAAAAACCTGAAAAACCCGATTATATCCATCGTTTCGACAAATATGGCAATTGAAGGTAATTTCTCCGAAGAGGAGATGAAAAAAGCTAAAGTGGGCATGACTATAAAAGCAAGTTCCTCTGATTTAAAAAAGTCATTGAAAGGAACGATAGGCCGTATCCATTCCTATCCAGCAGAAGAGCCGTCACTAAAAAAGGATAACAGATTTCCATTTCAGGCTTTAATCGAACCGGAGGGTGAAGAAACTGAATCTTTGTTGGTGGGATCCAAAGTCAACCTTGCTGTAATAACCAATGAGAAAGCTGGTGTACCGGCCATTCCCATAGAGGCAGTGCATTACCAAAAAAGGCCGCATGTCTACAAATTGACTAAAAAAGGCTATGTGGATAAACACTACATTTCAAAAGGGCTTAAAGCAGAAGGTAAGCAGGAACTAATAAAGGGACCGTCAGTAGGTGATGTCATCCTGCTAGAACCGAATAGGGTAGCGAAGAACCATTCTTATTTTATTACCCCAATTCAATTTGAAAAAGTGAAAATTGCAACTTATAAAAAATTCACCTCTAGGGAAAAAGTAAGGTATCTGTTACTTGGCATTTTGGAAAAATAACTGCTTCTTTCATAAAGAAAGGGGATGTCAAATTAGTTATTATTTATATATCCATATAGCTTAAATGACTAAAAATCGGGAAGTGTAATACTTGGTGAAATCATCTAAAATGCAGAATATTCAGATATATTTAAAGACTTTTTCTAAAATGGATGAGAATAAACATTTACAGATTAACCTTTTTAGTATAATATTTTATTATAAGTTAACTCGCTTAATCTTATTCCAAGAACGGGGGAACCATTTTTGTGGATTTTATTCCACTAGGGGTGAATTCAGAAATGAAAGGGCAAATTGTGTTTCCAATTCCTAACCCGACAGCTAACCTCGTCAGCGTCTTTAAGGGAACATGTGTGAATATTCACGCCAATATGAAATCGACACATGAAGTGTCTTTTTTTTCGGCGTAAAGACAGAGTTTTTCAAAAAAAGAAAAATTACTTTCTTTCTATTAGTATCTTGTTTCCCTTACCGAGACAAAACGTTTTTGCATCAAAGACTTTATGGAAGGTGAGGAAAGTATATGAAGAAATTCAAGTTAAGTTTAGCTAGCCAAATTTTCATTGGTTTAATTCTAGGGATTATCGTTGGTGCCATTTTTTATGGTAATGAGACGGCCCAAAACTTTTTACAGCCATTCGGAGACATTTTCCTACGAATGATTAAAATGATTGTTGTGCCAATCATTGTATCAAGTCTTATCGTTGCAGTTGCGGGTGTAGGTGATTTAAAAGCAGTAGGTAAACTAGGAGCTAAATCACTTTCATACTTTGTGGCGGTAACTATGATTGCGATTGCTGTTGGTTTAATTTCCGCTAATATCATCCAGCCTGGTGCTGGCGTAAATATGAATCATCTGGAAAAAACTGACATCTCCACTTATGTTGATACAGCAGAAACTAAGCAGCATGAATCATTTGTAGATACACTTGTTCACATTGTACCATCCAATCCAGTACAAGCTATGGTACAAGGCGATATGTTAGCGATTATTTTCTTCTCCGTATTGTTTGGACTAAGTATTGCCGCGATCGGTGAAAAAGGTAAACCAGTATTCCGTTTCTTCCAAGGTACAGCAGAAGGAATGTTCTACCTAACTAATATGGTCATGAAATTTGCTCCTATTGGGGTATTTGCACTAATCGGTGTGACCATCTCCAAGTTCGGTTTGGAATCTTTAATTCCGTTAGGTAAGTTAGCGCTTTCTGTATACGGAACAATGATTTTCTTTGTAATTGTCGTTCTGGGTCTTATTGCAAAATTTGTAGGATTCAATATCTTTACATTGATTAAACTTCTAAAAGAAGAATTGATACTTGCGTTCTCTACAGCAAGTTCAGAAGCGGTTCTTCCGAAACTTATGGAAAAAATGGAAAAAGCGGGATGTCCGAAACATATAGCTACATTTGTTATTCCGACTGGATACTCTTTTAACCTTGATGGTTCAACATTATACCAAGCGTTGGCAGCTATCTTCATCGCTCAAATGTACGGAATCGATTTAAGTGCTTATGAGCAAATTACGCTAATGCTAGTGTTAATGATCACGTCTAAGGGTATTGCGGGTGTACCAGGTGTATCCTTCGTAGTTCTTTTAGCGACATTAGGAACAGTTGGTATTCCTATTGAAGGTTTAGCATTTATTGCCGGTATCGACCGTATTCTTGATATGGGACGTACAGTAGTAAACGTTATCGGTAATTCACTTGCAGCAATCGTCATCTCTAAATGGGAAGGTCAATTCAACCCTCCTTCCGATAAAGAATTAGAACAAGTTTCTTAATACAAAAAATCCAGAGTGATATGTCACTCTGGATTTTTTGTGTTTGAAAAGCGTATCCTTTATATTTGACGTGCCAGAAGGTGCAAACGAAAAGTTTTTTAAAGGGAAACTTCCACATGAAAAGAATTAATGATAAAACCTTATTCAATTTTACCCGTCGTCAATTCCTCCAACTCTTTATTTTTCACTATTATGGATATTTAAAATTATCGAGTTCGTTCCTAAACCTTAGGTGATTATAGAGTTCAGGTATTCACATTATTTATACGATGCAGATGATGAATAATATTCTGGGTTATATAACTTACTTGAAAACCCAAAAGTTTGATAAAATAACATTATTGATTGAGAGCTCGGAGGGGACCAGGTTATGAAGAATGATAACAATGATATCTTATATATGCATATGCAGGCTTCCGAACGGTTTGTCCTTTTTAATGGACTCAATTTTCGCGAATTTGTCTATTCGCTGCCATATACCTTGGATTCCATCTTATTATTGAAACATCAATTCGATGGTGGGGAATACAATTTGAATGTCCAGCTCGATAGCGCTTCATCTGAGGATATTGCAAAGCTCGTTAAAGAAAATGTCCGGGCATATGGAGATTTCTGTTGGATTGATTTTGAAGAAGAGGAAGGGCTGGATGAATTGGATGGAAGGGAATTAGCTGAACTTTTATATTTAGGGCATGCAAAAACCCACCTTGATCCTCCATTTTTCCGTAAATTGAATAATCAGTTTGTGTACCTTGCCCAGGATGATGGCTGGTTCAACAAAATTTATTTTCGTTCACTTTCTACATATTATATGATGTTAGGGAGCCTGATTCCGCTAAAGCTGGAGCCGTTAAAAGTGGAGAGGACGTGGCTTGGAATCAGAAAGAAAAGAGAGCTGACGGCCATTCCTGCAGAAATCATTTCTTCTTTGGCTCATATTATGGCAGAGGGGCTCATTTTTTCCTTTCGGCATGTCAAGTACTCAAGAACGAAGATTGAGATACCGGCATGGGTGGTAGGGGATTATTTAAACATGGATGAGATGCATGATGACTTTTCGGATAGAAATATTAAGGAGCCGGATGTTTTTATCACCTTTAATCGAAAAGAAAAAGTATGGGAAAGTGTTATAAAAAATGAATCATTATTCTGATCCCAATTTCCGGATGCGTGGGTTGGATTATTTGATATCTTTGATTTTTTTTTAGGTGTAAGACTTACTATCTATTGCATAAAAGATAAGGGAGGACACCGCACAGGAGACAGGGAGTTGTGGCTTTGGCCTATATTCCTTATTGGAAAAGCACCAATGATGGATGTTTCGCTTTACCCCGCGTGAACAGGCTGCAAGGCAAACGGTGGAAAATGTAATAAAAAAGAAATGTGGAGAGCTAACAGCCTGTAAATGCCTGAATGCGACGCATAGGATATGCAAGCACAGGTGTTGCCACAGGACGTGGCGAATCTAGCCTGTGTTCCGATGGTGGCAATAATTGGAAAAGAACCAATGATGGAAGTTTCGCTTTTCCCCGCATTAACAGGCTGTAAGGTATCGATGGAAATGACGGTCGAAGGGTATCAAATGAAAGTGCAATTTAAAAATATGTGTAAAAAACAGCCTGTAAATGCCCGAATGGCTTAACTAACCATCATTGGAAAAGAACCAATGATGGAAGTTTCGCTTTTCCCGTTTTAGTGTAAAATGATACAATGAACATGGTTAAAAGAATATTGGAGGGTAATAACTCATGAAAACTAAACTTGGTTTGCTTTATGGTGGAAAATCTGCGGAGCATGAGGTTTCTATGCAGACGGCTTTAGCGGTGATTAAGGCTCTCGATTTAGCAAAGTTTGATATATATCCGATTTACATAACAAAAGAGGGTTCATGGATTAATGGACCGATGTTAACAGGGCCTGCCGAGAGTGTGGAGGCTTTGACTTTTTCGTCGGACAAATTGAACTCGCCTCTTGCCTTGCAGGCACATTCAACTGATGAAAATAGTGAATCAACAGGGTATGACGTAATTTTCCCATTGCTTCACGGACCAAATGGAGAAGACGGGACAGTACAAGGGATGCTGGAACTATTGAATCTCCCTTATGTAGGCAATGGCGTTTTAGCTTCATCAGCTGGAATGGATAAGGTTATCATGAAAAACATCTTTGCCCAGGCGGGGCTTCCTCAAGTTAAATACACTTGGTTCATTCGTTCTGAATGGGAAAAAAATACTGAAAGTGCCATTGAAAAGGTAGCTGATGAATTGGGGTACCCTTGTTTTGTCAAACCAGCTAATTTAGGCTCGAGTGTCGGTATCAGCAAATGTAATGATGCTGATGAATTGAAAAAAGCGGTTGCGGAAGCTTTTCAATTCGATCGGAAGATCATCATTGAAGAAGGGGTCGTAGCCCGTGAACTTGAGTTTGGCATTCTTGGCAATGATGACCCATCATGTTCAGTGGCAGGAGAAATCATCCCTAAGAAAGATTTCTCCTTCTATGATTATTCAGCAAAATATGTTGACGGTAATTCAGCGATGGTCATCCCAGCGGAGATAAAGGAAAGCGAGTACGCAGCTTTATCTGAAATGGCCATTACGGCCTTTAAGTCATTGGATTGCTCTGGATTGGTTCGAGCTGATTTCTTCTTAACGGAAGAGGGCCAAATCTATATTAATGAAGTGAATACAATGCCCGGGTTCACTCCTTTCAGTATGTTTCCATTATTGTGGAAGCACACAGGTGTCGACTATCCAGCGTTAATTGAAAAACTCGTGAAACTTGCCTTGGAACGTCATCAAGAAAAACAACAAATCAAATATACAGTTTGATCATGCAGGTAATGTATCAGTGAACTTCACAATTCTTCAAAAATTGATCTGATGGATTATAATCAGCAGGAGCCGGTTCGATTTACACTGGTTTCTGCTTCGTTTGGTTAATGGAAGAAGAGGGAGAGAGCGATTAACGGTTCGATGAATGTAGGAGGAACGAAATGATAAAGAGAACGTTGAAACAAGTACATGAAATGGCAGATGGATTGAATGATATCACTTCATTCCAGTCCAAAGGAATAAATGGGGTTACCATCGATTCAAGAACGGTTAAGGAAGGGTGTTTATTCATTCCGCTTAAGGGTGGGCAGGTTGACGGTCATCAATATGTCAAGCAAGCTTTAGCACAAGGAGCGGCGGCTTCTTTGTGGCAAAGGGATGTTCCGAATCCTCCCAATGATTTACCGTTAATCATTGTTGAAAATACCGAAAAAGCACTTCAGCAATTAGCGCGTGCTTACCGACAGCAGTTGAATATAAAAGTGGTCGGGATTACAGGCAGCAACGGTAAAACGACTACGAAAGATATGACGGCTGCGCTGCTGGCAACTACCTATAAGGTTCATAAAACCAATGGAAACTTCAATAATCATCTAGGTTTACCACTAACGGTGCTTTCGATGGAAGAGGATACTGAAGCGGCAGTTTTGGAAATGGGAATGAGCAGCCGTGGCGAAATTGAGTTTTTATCCAAAATGGCAAAGCCTGATGTAGCGATCATTACCAATATCGGTGAATCACACTTATTGGATTTAGGATCACGCGAGGAAATTGCGAATGCGAAGTTGGAAATTGTCGAAGGTTTGGCGAAAGATGGAACGCTGATATATCATGGTGATGAGCCATTGCTTCGCAATCGGATCAAAAAAGATTTTCCGGATTTAAACGTAATTTCTTTTGGACGTACGGAACAAAATGATTTGTTTCCACAGACCATTAACCAAGGGGCAGACAGTACAACGTTTACCGTTGCATGTGATGAAAAGGATATCAATTATGAGATACCGGTTTTAGGTCATCATAATGTTCTTAATGCATTGGCAGCCATTTTGGTTGCTAAGGAATTCCATGTAGATGTTGCAGCGATCCATAAAGGTCTGTCTACCATTCAGTTAACTAATATGAGGATGGAATTGGTCCAGGGGGCAAAAGGGCAGAAAATCATCAATGATGCGTATAATGCCAGTCCAACTTCAGTAAAGGCAGCTGTAGAGTTGATTGAGGGATTATCTGGTTTCGAGAAAAAGATCCTTGTACTGGGAGACATGTTGGAGTTAGGGCCACAGGAAAAAGACTTTCATCTGAAAATTGGTGAATTGATTTCTAATGAGCGGATCGATAAGATCTTCACGTATGGTCCTTTAGCAGAGTTTATTGCGAAGGGAGCGGGCAAGGCTTTTTCATCAGAGAATGTCCGTCCTTTTCAAGATAAGCAGAAACTTATAGAGGAACTTAAGTCGTCTACACAGGTAAATGACATCATTCTCGTTAAAGCTTCTAGGGGTATGAAGCTTGAGGAAGTCGTTCAAGCCTTACAAAAATAAAAAAGAATAGAAAAGGCCGTTTCTTTTGAATCGGCCTTTTTTATCGTACTTAATAAAGTGTCCCGGCAATAATGCAGATATCATCGTCAATCACTGAATGCCTCATCCTTGAAACAAGTAACTCCTGAAGAAGGTCATGTGTATCAAGATGGATATTTTCGATGAATTCACTCTCGACATTGCCTGATCGGTCGATTGCGGATGGTGCGGGAATTTTAGAAAGTCCATCTGTATAGATGAAGAAACGGCTTCCTGGTTCATAATGAAATACTATTTTTTTTATGGGCATTTGAGGACTTAGTCCTATGGGTATAGTCCCTTCATTCAAATTGAGGAATTGATTGGTGCATGGGGAATACAAAAAGGCTGAAGGAAGTCCAAAGTTCACATATTCGATGCGTCGCTCCTTTGTATCCACGTATGCAATGAAGGCTGTAAAACAAGTATGGTTTTTATATTCCCTTTTAACTCCTTGAAATAGATGCCGCATATGTTTATTCAGTTCCTCCGTTATGAAGATGGGGTCTTTTACGCGTTTGATAAGCTCAGGTATCAAAGTGCGTATGGACATGTTTATGAGTGCCGTATGAATGCCCTTTCCGCATAAGTCGATCATTATGAAGACGTATGTCCTGTCGCCAACCTCCGTCCAGTAAAATAGATCCCCTGACAGTTCACTAGAAGGCTGGGAAAGCCCTTTGACCTCTATATCTTCTTTATTGATAGACAAAGGTAAACCTGAAAGTTGAAAGCCCTTTGCAATTCGCAGGCTCATTGCTGATTTCTGGTTGATCTTTTCTAGCTCCTGCCCCTTCAATTTCGCTGAAAACAGTTGCATGCTGATGTTTTGGAGTGACTTTAATTTAATCCTGACTTCTACTGAATCGGCAGGGACAGCCATGGTTTCATAAAAGGTCCTTTCTGGTAACGCCAGAGGGGTCTCCATACCTAAAGCACGTTTGTAAATAAATAAGATAGGGATTTCATAAGTTTCAGCTAAGGCGAACAACGAGGTTTGCTGCCAAGAATCTTTTGATATGTATAAAGGTAAAATAAATAATGATTTCATTAAGTCCGTTGATTCCAGGAATAGAAGACTTTGATTGAGTGGATCCTCCAAAAAGGTGACTTGCTTGTTCATTTTCTTTAACATCAGACTAAAGTCCTTACATAAAGGAACATCTATAGTGTAAATATTCATATAACCCCCCATTGTTTTATTTATAGGTCAATCATACTGTATTCAGACTTATTTACTACCATTTTTTAAATAATTAATAGAAATTTCGAAATATAATGGTATTATATACCTGGTAATGTATAGGGGATTGGTAGTAAGTCCTTTCTTTTTCTAAAGGAGTAACCGTGTAAGGTGGCCTTTTGATTCGGACTAATCCTTCCTGAATAAAATTTGTTGAAACTATTTGAATTAAACACATATCATGTATATAAACAGATGTTCGTTTTGGAAAAATCATTTATTGATTGCTCAAATATTAAATAAAGAATCCATTTACTCATACTTGGATATAGTAACTACGGTAATCCTGTTGGTGGTGAATCAATCCGTGTGATTCTCTAAAGGGAAAATAAAAACCAATGTGACACACATTTCAACCGATAAAAAGGCACATTGAATGAACATGCTAAATTCTTACTCAAACGTATTTCAGATGCACATTTCCATGTGGGAAAATCAAATTCCCCTATTTTTTGAAACGATCTAAAGTTTTTAGTAACCATAAATGGGGAGATATCCTTTATTGCAATAACAGTTTGAAAATGGTAATATGAAGTATGAGTTTAAATGTCTTATCATTGATGATTATTTAAATTAATCAGGTTGAGGCAACAAAATTGTATGTTCTTACATGTTTCATGAGTTCATTCTTGAGATTATTTTAGATTAAATAGGCCGCGCGTCTGGTCATATATAAAAGCTGCATTTCTTGGCGGCTTTAGTAGCTATTAGGGAATCAAGCCGCATTTTAGCGCTTTTCCACTTCTGCAAATCCTCAACGCACCGGGCCTGTTTTGTATAAGAATCTTGGCTCTCGTCAAGTTTTGTTCATACAGTCTTTTTAAGTCTGATGAATAATAGGTGCAGCAGCCCTCACCTGAATAAAACGGTGAAACATCCGTTTATGCTACTTTTAATTTTCCATATTGAATTTAATTTTGGTTACATGTACTTTTAAAAAGATGAGCGTATGTTAATGATAAGTTTACACGTGCGCGAAACTAAAAATGCCAGTGAATGTTCGTACTGGTATATTTCCTTTTTAAAAAATCATATTGAGTTCATTTGAACTAAAAGGCAGACATACTTTTAGGTGATAATGATAAACTTTTTCATAAGAGATAAAGTAGAACATCCGTCATGATGATGAGGATTTGAACTAAACATCTGTGCATGATCCATGAATGCACGTGTAAATTTACGATATAAAAAGGAGTACGAAAACATTGACATTGTTTAGCGAATTAGGATTAGATAGAACGTCTATGAAATCAATAGAAAAAATGGGATTTGAGGAAGCGAGCCCGATTCAATCCCAAACGATACCTCTAGCTCTTGAAGGTAAAGACATCATTGGTCAAGCGCAAACTGGAACTGGTAAAACTGCTGCATTCGGTATCCCATTGATGGAAAACATCGATATTAATAACGAAAATGTGCAAGGGATTGTTATTGCACCTACACGTGAGCTTGCCATCCAAGTTTCCGAAGAACTTTTCAAGCTTGGTTACGGAAAACGCGCCCGTGTATTAGCGGTTTATGGTGGACAAGATATCGACCGCCAAATCCGTGCTTTAAAGAAAAAACCACATATTATCGTTGGTACACCTGGTCGTCTTTTAGATCATATCAAACGTAAAAATATTAAATTAGGCGGAGTTCACACTGTAGTTCTTGATGAAGCAGATGAAATGCTTAACATGGGATTCATTGAGGATATCGAATTGATCCTTTCAACGGTTCCTGACGAAAGGCAAACATTGCTTTTCTCAGCTACAATGCCTGATCCAATCCGTAAAATTGCTGAAAGATTCATGCAAGAACCAGTTCTTGTACGTGTAAAAGCGAAAGAAATGACAGTGGATCGCATCGAACAATATTACTTGGAGTTAAAAGAAAGTGAAAAATTCGATACACTTGCACGCCTTTTCGATATTCAAACACCGGATCTTGCTATCGTCTTCGGACGTACGAAACGCCGTGTAGATGAATTGGCTTCTGCATTGAATATCCGCGGTTATATGGCTGAAGGCATTCATGGTGACCTAAGCCAGGCGAAACGTCTGTCCGTTTTGAAAAAATTCAAAGAAGGAAGCATCGATGTCCTTGTTGCTACTGATGTGGCTGCACGTGGACTTGATATTTCCGGCGTAACTCACGTATACAACTTTGATATCCCTCAAGATCCAGAAAGCTACGTTCACCGTATTGGACGTACAGGACGTGCGGGTAAACACGGTATTGCAATTACGTTTGTAACACCACGGGAAAGAGGTCAACTGCATGCAGTTGAACATACAACGAAAAAACGTATGGAGAAACTTAAGACCCCTACGTTAACTGAAGCGTTGGAAGGTCAACAAAAAGCAGTAACGGAAAAAATTCTGACTACAATCGAGAATGATGATTTATCATTATACCTTGGTCAAGCGGAAGAGTTATTACAAAAACATAGTGCGGCGGATTTAGTTGCAGCTATGCTTAAATCAATGACAAAAGAACCGGATCAAACGCCAATCAAGTTAACGGAAGAGTCTCCATCGCCAATGCGCCGCAATCGTGGAGGAAGCAGTTCTTCTAGTAACAGACAACGCAATGGCCGCAGTTCTTCAGGCAGAAAAGATTACGGTAGCGGATCAAGTAAACGCCCAAGCACGAACCGTAAATCGAATGGTTACGGAAACCGTAGCACGAGCCAAAAAAGAGAAAAATCAAATAAAATTTAATTGAATTGGAAATGCCGCTCATTTGAGCGGCATTTTTTTATATGCATCTCCATATTCCATGGGTTTAAAAATGAGCAGAAGTTTTTGGATGAACGGTTCAAGGACTTTGTTTGAAAAGTGGTTAAAACCCCGCATTTAAATATAGTATAATGGATGAAGCGAAGGATGAATGATACGTTTCATTCAAAATACCTGTACAGAAGAGGGGAACCGCATGGAACCTGAAAATCGTATATCGAATAAGGCCTTGACCGTATGGAAAATCAATGGTCTTATAAGCTGTTCAATAACATGGATTATAAGCATCGCCGTACTCGTGCTTACAATCGTTTTTAATTGGACATATTGGGTTTTTGGAGCGTGGATCATAATTTCGATAATCCAACCATATTTGACCATCTCTCTGATTCCTTCGGTGAAATGGAAGAGATGGCGTTACGAAGTAAGGGATACGGAAATTGATATCCAAAGTGGTATTTTTGTCATTAAAAGAACACTCATACCAATGATTAGGGTTCAGCATGTTGAAACGAAGCAAGGACCATTATTAAGAAAATATGATTTAGCCTCCGTTGAAATCTCCACTGCAGCGACCCTTCACGTTATACCTGCACTGGACCTTGCAGAGGCAGATGAATTAAGGCACTATATTTCCAGAATGGCGAGTGTGGAGGAAGAAGATGTCTGAACCTAAAAGGCTTCACCCTGTAGCTGTATTGCTTAATATTATTAAATCGGTCAAGGAGTTAGTTATCCCTTTTTTACTAGTTGTCGTTATTCCTGGGAAGAATGAAGGGATTCCTGGATGGGTTCAACCGCTAGTCATTGCCATTATTGTACTTTTACTGATAATAAATGCATTCCTTCGATGGTTACGTTTTACATATAGCATACAAGACGGCGAGTTCAGAATTGAGTCTGGAGTACTCATAAGGAAGAAGCGGTATATAAAGTTTGATCGCATTCATAGCATAGATATTTCAGAGGGCATCATACAGAGGATATTCCGGCTGGTGAAGTTGAATATTGAAACTGCAGGCGGGGCTCAGGCTGATGCTGTGTTATCGGCCATAAGAAAAAGTGAGGCGGAACGAATCAATGCTTTTATAAGCCAGGAGAAAAGCAACAATACGAATAACCCCCTTGATAAGGATAAAGATGAAGTATGGGGAAATGAAGATGCGGCAAAATCATCTTCTGTTTTTAAGCAGACGCTTCCGCAATTATTCGTTATGGCTGCCACTTCGGGAGCGGTAGGTGTTTTTTTATCTGGAGGGATCGCTTTTATTTCACAGTTTGATGAAATAATACCTTTTAAGCGGATATTTAAGGGTTATGAAGATTTTATTGGAATGGGAACCATTGTTCTTACAGTGCTTGCCCTAGTGGCCTTATTGGTGGTTTATGTACTGGCCACATTAAGTATGGTAATTAAATATGCTTCTTTTACCGTAATAAAAACGGATGAGGAAATCGTTATTTCCAGAGGGCTTCTCGAGAAAAGGCAGCTGACAATCCCTATCCATAAAGTGCAAGGTATCAGGATCATGGAGAATTTGATTCGAAAACCATTGGGATTGGCGACAGTTTATATTGAATATGCAGGAGGCAGTATGGATGATAAAGAAAGCCTATCCATCATGCTGTTCCCTTTGATCAAGAAGAAGCATTTACATAAAAAACTCCTGGAAATTTTACCGGTTTATCAAACAACCATGGAGATGACATCGATACCTAAGCGTGCACTTTCGCGGTTTGTATTACGCAAGGTTCTATACATCATCCCAATCATCGGTGCTTTGGTATGGTTTGGCAGGCCTTGGGGTTTTCTTTCTCTTTTACTTTTACCGTTGGCGGTCTTTTGGGCTTACATGCAATATAAAGATGCAGGATGGGGGATAGAAGGGAATTTGTTGCAACTGAGCAGCCGTTTTTTCTCAAAGCAAACATTGATCATGCAGAGAAGCAGAATTCAATCAATCACATATAAAAAAAGTTGGTTTCAGAATCGAAAAGAATTAGCTACGATTTCAGCATCTATTAAATCTGGAGTTAGCTCCCAGGTCGGCATGGTTGTGGATGTGGAAGAAAAAGATTGCCGATTAATTAAATCATGGTATTTACCTAAAAAAGCAGTCGACTCCCAATGAATGAATGGAAAGAGTCGGCTGTTTGTCCTACCACTTTTTTCTCGAGTATAATGGGGCTGTTAAAGCGCCGATTGCTATACCGGCCAAATGTCCGACAACGTTGATCTGTGGTTGAATGAAAGTCATGATAATGGCAATTCCGGTCAGGGTATATACTGTATTTCTTTCGTTGTTCGTAAAATTAGTCTTATTAAACAGTACAAGGTAAAAAAAGAAACCGAATAAACCAAAAATTGCACCGCTGGCACCTATGTGGTTATATGTCAGTGGTTTAATTAGAAAGGTTGCGATGTTAGCAAGGATTCCGGTCGATAAAAAGAAGATTGAAAACTTTACGGATCCAAGAAATTTCTCTAGGAATGGACCAAAGATGGCAAGTGAGAAACCATTAAACAGTAAATGTGTGAACGTGCTATGTAGAAAGATGGGGGTGATCAAACGCCACCATTGTCCATCAGCGATGAATAAGTTCACACCTGTTCCATAATAAAAAATTACATTACCAGGAAATATAGGGAAAAGGATGAGAACGAAAACAATCATCATAATGAGTATGAGCACAGTCACAGCTCGATATGAATGGGTGTATTCGCGGAAGCTTTCTGTTCTTGTAAACATGGATTCCTCCTTATTATCGTTTTAAATAAGATACATATTGTCATTTCCAGGTAAAAGAGTCCTTCTAATAATATGCAACTTATTAATTTAATAGAAGAGGTGTCAATTTGATTAAAGGTATAGGCGTCGACATTACTGAATTGGATAGAATGGAAAAATTGATTGACCGGCAACCCCGTATAAAGAAACGAATATTAACTGAAAGGGAAATCTCGATTTTCGAAAAGTTAAATGGAAAAAGGAAAATCGAGTATTTTGCTGGGCGCTTTGCAGCAAAGGAGGCTTTTTCTAAAGCATACGGTACAGGGATAGGTAAGCACTTGTCCTTTTTGGATATCGAAATCATATCTGATGATAAAGGAAAGCCAGTGATTTCAAAGCCGTTTTCTGAAGGGGTCCATCTTTCTATTAGCCACAGCAGGGATTATGCGGTTGCTCAGGTCGTAATCGAAAGGGTGATTTGAGTTTTGTCCAATCGGGTCATAAACCTTTAGGTTGTCTCATATACATTTAGTGCTATAGGGAGACAAGGCCCGGTAAAAGGTACATGGCAGAGTAGGTGCTCTCGAAAAGTTTTTAGCCGGGTCGAATTGACCCGTGTCTAAAATGCTGAGGAATCTAAGACATCAGTCGAGCCAATGTCCGGATCCTGCCTTTTCCTCTCCCTTTTACGTTCAAATGACAAAAAGGGGTTGAAAAGATGAAGAAGATGTTAATGCTTTTTGCAGGGATCATGCTCTTGCTTGCTCTTTCTGCTTGCGGCCAAAAATCACAGGGTGATGTAGTGAGTGAATTGAATGAGAAGCTTGGCGAAATGAAAGGGTATAAAGCTAACGCGATGATGACATTGAAGATGGGGACGGAACCTCAAGTGTATAACGTGGAAATTTGGCATAAGGACCCTTCCTTTTACCGCGTAAATCTTAAAAATGAAGAGAAAGATCAAAGCCAGATGATTTTGAAAAATGATGATGGTGTATATGTTTTGACGCCAGCTTTGAATAAGAGCTTCAAATTTCAAAGCGAGTGGCCGGAGAACAGCAGTCAGGCCTATTTGTTTGAGTCGCTGGTGAAAGACATTACGGAAGATAAAAGTGCGACATATAAAGAAACGGATAAACATTATGTCTTTGAAACGAAAACGCGCTACCAAAACAATAAAATGTTGCCGTACCAAGAGATTACTATAAACAAAAAAGATTTATCTCCGGTCAGTGTAAAAGTCATGGACCCCGATAAGACCGCATTAGTCCTTGTTGAATTTTCAAAAGTGAAATTCGATACGACTTTTGATAAAGATTCATTTGATATGAAGAAAAACATGACAAGTGCACAACTTGAAGCGCCTGTTATGGCGGAAGTCCAAAATGAAGGGTTTGCGGTAAAATACCCTGAAAATATTGGTGACATGAACTTAACGGAAGAAAAGGAAATTGCGACGGAAAAGGGAGAACGTGTCGTTTTGACCTATGAGGGTACAAAAAGTTTTACATTAGTTCAGGAAAAAGCTGAGGTAGTCCAAACCTCCGTTTCGACGAATGTTAATGGAGAGCCAGTTGATTTGGGTTATACAGTCGGGGCCATGACAGGAAATACAATTGCATGGACTCTTGAAGGTGTGGATTATATGATTGCATCAAAGGACTTAACACAGGAAGAGATGATAGAAGTCGCCCGTTCAGTTGGGGGAGATCCGGTCAAATAGGATTACATAACAAGCTGATGTTTCCCGTCTCCTTATGAAGGTTTCTTCTAGGAAGGATAGGCGGGGAAGCAGCTTGTTGACATTTTAAATCCCTTCCATTTTGAATGGTTTGGCAAGTTGGGAAATTAGAATTAATGTTAAAAAGCACTTTATCTTTCTATCAGTTGGTTATAGAATGGTCCTATAATGAAACGAAAACTTCGCTATTGGGAAGAATCTTATTGTGAGTGCAGGAAAGAAGGAAATGGGCGTGGAAACGAAAAACTTTCATCGGGATACGTGGGCAGAAGTAAATTTGGATAATATTTTTGAAAATATCTCTTCAATGAAAAATAGACTGAGAAATGGCGTTAGTCTTTTCGCTGTCGTTAAAGCGAATGCTTATGGCCACGGGGACTATGAAGTGGCTAAAACCGCGCTTGAAGCGGGGGCTGATTTTTTAAGTGTCGCTTTCTTAGATGAGGCTCTTGCTTTACGGAAAAAAGGAATATTGGCTCCGATTCTTGTACTTGGGGCTTCGAGGCCTGAAAGTGCAGCGCTTGCTGCCGATAATGGGATTTCCGTGACGGTTTTCGATGTAACATGGTTGGAGAAGGCAAAGGATTTATTGAAACCGGGACAAGTTCTGCAAGTTCATGTAAAAGTTGATAGCGGCATGGGGAGAATTGGCATTCGTGATAAAGGCCAACTCTTGAAAGTGGAAAGTTTGCTTAATGGGGAAACGTGTTTTAACTTCCAAGGGATATTCACACATTTCGCGACGGCCGATGAAATAAAGACCGACTTTTATGAAAAGCAGCTTGCTTCATTTAAAGGAATGCTTTCCGCCTTGATTAGAAGGCCAGAATATATTCATGCAGCCAATAGTGCAGCTTCTTTAAGGTTTAGCGATCCTGAATCTAATGCGATAAGAATGGGGATTTCCATGTATGGTTTGAGTCCTTCTATGGAAATGAAGCCGATATTGCCATTTCCATTAAAGCAGGCTATATCATTGAGAACGAAGATGGTTGCAGTTAAACAGCTTACAAAGGGTGAAAGCGTTAGTTATGGAGCAACATATACGGCTGAAGGTGATGAATGGATTGGGACCTTGCCGATTGGTTATGCTGATGGCTGGATCCGTAAGCTGCAAGGTCAGGAAGTTCTTGTGGATGGAAGCAGAGTGCCGATTGTCGGCAGGATTTGCATGGATCAATGCATGGTCAAGCTGCCTCGATCATACCCTGTGGGAACAGAGGTCACACTCATTGGGAACGATGGAGATGAATCGATTACTGTTGATGAGATAGCGGCTAAACTGGAAACGATCAATTATGAGGTAACGTGTATGATAGGAGCAAGAGTGCCCCGCGTATATATAAAAGACAATCAGTTGATTCGTGTTCGTAACTTCATCCTGGAATGACGGATTGTAAAAAAATCCTAGGATTGTGAATAAGATTTACTTTATTATGCTGATAATAGGATGGAGAATAGAATATACTCTTTGCAGATAGGCAATTTAATGGTAATATTGAAAAGGATATATAATAAAGGTGTGTAGTGATGGTGGAGGTGTATGTTTGTGTCTGAATCCAGCGCAACAAGAGAGATATTAATTCGATTACCTCAAAATTTTTTATCAGAGTTAGATGGGTATGCGAGTGAAGAAAATGTAAATCGCAGTGAATTTATTTATCGTGCCACAAAAATGTATCTTCGCGAACGTAAAAAGAAAGAGTTTCGTGAATCGATGAAACGCGGTTATATTGAAATGGCGGCCATTAACTTAACGATTGCTTCTGAAGCCTTTCAGGCTGAATTCGAGGCTGGTCATTGCGTTGAACGATTAGTTAGCGGAGGCTGAGCCATTGATTGTTGTTAAGCGTGGTGACGTATACTTCGCAGACCTTTCCCCGGTAGTCGGTTCAGAGCAGGGTGGAACCCGTCCGGTACTAATTTTACAAAATGATATTGGTAATCGCTTTAGTCCGACTGTGATCGTGGCAGCCATTACAGCTCAAATTCAAAAAGCGAAATTGCCTACACATGTTGAGATTAATGCCAAAAAGTACGGATTTGAACGAGATTCCGTCATTTTATTAGAACAGATCCGGACAATTGATAAGCAGCGTTTAACCGATAAAATTACGCATCTTGACGAACCGATGATGCAAAAGGTCAATGAAGCTTTACAAATCAGTCTAGGCCTCATTGAGTTTTAGAGAAACGTTTTCCCGTTAATCCGGGCGTTATTATAATACAAATCATTCTTAATTTTAATTAGATGGCACGATTCCTGCAACAGTGGGAATCGTGTTTTTTTATGAAATAACATAAATTTATGTACACAATAAAGGAATTCAGAGGATGAAGATTCTTCAATTCAATTAATCGTATTATTTGTACCAATTTTTACAGCAGGAAATATAAAAAATTTGACGAATAAAAAAGTATACAATTAGATATTGGATTAAACGTTCATTGGTTTTTATTGGTATCCTCCTAACTTTACTTTGAAAGATGTTTTCCTTACCTGATTTTCGGGTATGTAGTTATGTTGTAGATACTTAAATAAGGAAAAGTGAAGTGGGGAAACCCAATGGAATTCCAGGTGGAAAGAACATTACAGTTAGTTAACATCCTTGTGACGAGGACAGGGAAACATAGCAATTGTGTTAGAATGGGAGGATATTATGAACCAATTGGTTTACGATTTTATTAAGCAAAATCATGATTACATTCTTACTGAGTGGATGGATATCATGAAGGAAAGTACAGACGAAAGATTAATTAAAGTCGTCTCTGATCGAATGTTTACGCAAACGAGCAGTGAATTTATAGATATGATCATTACGAATGTTGATAGTAAAAACAAGGAATTCACATTAAAGCTTTCAGATTTTGCCGAGAAAGTCGTCCAATTGGGATGGCCTCTTACTTTCGTCAATGAAGGACTTCATAAATTCACGTTAATTGTCATTAATGGAATGGTGGCAAAGGGTTTGGTGACTCTTGAGAATCAAGTCAATCTTGTTAACCATTTGGATAAATGGGCAACACCAATAAATAATGAGATAGTCAATATATATACCCAAACATGGGAAAGAACCGTTTCCATGCAAAAAATAGCCTTGCAAGAACTTTCGGCACCGCTCATTCCTGTTTTGGAAGGCATTACGGTAATGCCGCTGATTGGCACAATTGATACTGAACGTGCCAAACAGATAATGGAAAACCTGCTGACTGGCGTGGTTAAGCATAGATCTGAAGTTGTTCTTATTGATATAACGGGTGTGCCGGTCGTGGATACCATGGTTGCTCATCATATCATCCAGGCAGCGGAAGCGGTCCGATTAGTGGGTGCTAAATGTATACTCTGCGGCATTCGCCCTGAAATAGCCCAAACCATCGTTAATCTTGGAATTAATTTAAATGAAGTGATTACAAAAAATACGTTGAAAAAAGGGATAGAAGTTGCGTTGGAATTAACGAGCCGTAAGATCGTAAAGGTGGAGGGATAAGTATGAGGATTCCGATATTAAAGCTTTATGACTGCTTGTTAGTCTCTATTCAGTGGGAATTGGATGATGTGACAGCCCTTCAATTTCAAGAGGACTTACTGCATAAGATTCATGAAACAAGCGCAAATGGCGTTGTTATAGATATAACCTCAATAGATTTCATAGATTCCTTTATCGCAAAGGTATTAGGCGATGTCTTTAGCATGTCTAAGCTAATGGGGGCAAAGGTTGTAATTACGGGGATCCAGCCTGCTGTTGCAATAACATTAATTGAACTGGGAATTAGTCTCGATGGTGTTTTGACAGCATTAGATTTAGAGAAAGGCCTGGAGAAATTACAACAGGAATTGGGGGATTAAAGAATGGAGTTCCAATCCTGCGTAAAAATCATAAATGAATGGGACATCGTAGCTGCAAGGCAGCTCGGAAGAAATGTCGCTAAAGAGTTGGGGTTCGGTACTGTAGACCAGGCGAGGATCACAACGGCTATAAGCGAATTGGCCCGAAATATATACTTATATGCTGGACAAGGCAGTGTAAGCATAGAAAAGCCAAATATAAATGGGAAGTCAGGATTGAAAATCATTGCAGAGGACCAAGGGCCGGGAATTGAGGATATTCGCAGGGTCATGGAAGATGGATATACCACCTCAGGGGGACTGGGGGCAGGCCTTCCTGGAGTCAAACGTTTAATGGATGACTTTGATATTGAATCGATACCAGGAGAAGGGACTAAGATTGTCGCTACGAAATGGCTCCGTTAGGGGGGGACTATGGATATTAGGGAGAACATGGAGAAAAAGTATCATGAGGCGCTTTCTACTTATCTTAAAGACCAAAATGAGCAGGCACTCTACCAAGGACAAAAGATTAGCCGCCTACATATAAAATACAATATATCTCCAGAAGAAATCATCAGTATGCATAAAAATAACTTAATGGAACTTTACCCGGAATTACCGGGAAAAGTATTGGATTCATTCGATTTTCTGCTAGAAGTCATGATGGGATACGGCATTGCATACCGTGAACATCAAAGCCTTAGACATCAACAGCAGGAACTGAAAACGGAAATTGAGATCGCGGCAAACGTTCAACATACTCTTTTGGAAACGGAAATTCCTGATATCAAAGCTCTTGAAATTGGGGTGATAAGTGTTCCGGCCAGACAGATGAATGGAGATTATTATCACTTCGTCCAAGATGAAAATGAGCGTATCGGGGTAGGGATTGCCGATGTAATAGGCAAAGGGATTCCTGCTGCATTGTGCATGTCGATGATTAAATATGCGATGGATAGTCTTCCGGAGCATCGTCATGAACCGAAAAGCGTGCTTGAGAGTTTAAACCGTGTTGTGGAGCATAATGTAGATCCAAGTATGTTCATAACCATGTTCTATGGCTTATATGATCCGCATGACAGGCAATTTTCCTATGCTTCAGCTGGGCATGAACCTGGTTTTTACTATGACGCCGCTTCAGGCACTTTTAGCGATTTGGATGCAAAAGGTTTGTTGCTTGGAGTCGATAAAAAAACAAGGTATCGCCAATATGAAAAAACGGTGAATCGCGGAGATATGATTATTTTATTATCTGATGGAGTGACCGAGTGCCGGACAAATGATGGGTTCATAGAAAGGGAAACGCTAATTGGTTTCATTAAAAAGAATATGCACTTACAAGCCCAGGAAATGGTGAATAATATTTATAAGCAATTGGAGAAAATGCTG
Source organism: Peribacillus sp. P4_B1 (assembly GCF_056402395.1). Lineage (NCBI taxonomy): Bacteria > Bacillati > Bacillota > Bacilli > Caryophanales > Bacillaceae > Peribacillus > Peribacillus sp. P4_B1. The sequence goes on along the minus strand of NZ_JBFUHM010000045.1, from coordinate 6,807 downwards.
AACTTCCAACTAAGGGATGATTTCACATTAATAATTTTAAAATCAAATGTTTAGCATTTTTTCCACAGGGTATAGATATAGGAATGAAGAGGATTTGAAGAGGTGGGTCAAGGATGAATATAACAGTAGATGTTAATGAATTAAATAATGAATTTATTGTAAAACTAAAAGGTGAAATCGATGCCTATACTGCACCAAAACTAAGAGAATCACTATTTCCAATATCAGAGCAGGACAATGTTTCGATTATTATTGATTTAACTGAAGTTTCCTATATGGATAGTACGGGACTTGGAGTATTTGTCGGTGCTTTTAAAAGCGTAAGGGCACATGATGGCGAATTCACTTTAGTTGGTTTATCAGAAAGGTTACGACGTTTATTCGATATTACGGGTCTTGCAGATATCATTGATATAAAAAGTGGTACAGAGGGTGGGTTAGAATGAGTCAAGTATATGATTACATCGAAATGAAAATACCTGCAAAACCAGAGTTCATCGGTGTCATTCGTTTAACGCTTTCTGGAATAGGTAGCCGGATGGGATTTGCGTATGATGAAATCGAGGATTTGAAAATCGCTACCAGTGAGGCTTGTACAAATGCGGTACAGCATGCATATAAGGATTCTGAAAAAGGTGAAGTGAAAGTGAGCTTCGGGCTTTATCCTGACCGTTTGGAGGTCATGGTTTCTGATAGTGGTAAGAGCTGTAATTTCGAAGAGATTCGTCAAGGAATCGGTCCATATGAAAATGGACAAAAAGTCGAGCTCTTGAGAGAAGGAGGCTTGGGTCTTTACCTCATTGAAACTCTGATGGATGATGTGAAAATTCATCAGCATGACGGGGTTACAGTATTTATGACTAAGTTTTTAGAAGGAGAGCAGGTGGAGATGGATGCAAAAACAGTCTCAACCTAATCAGGCACAAAGGGAACAGGTAAATGAATGGATTAGAGCTTATCAGCTGAACCAAGATGATGAAGCACAGAGTAAACTGGTCATCCATTATAAAAGTTTGGTTGAAACAATCTCCCGAAAGTATGCGAAGGGGAAATCATTTCAGGAGGATATCTCTCAAGTCGGCATGATTGGTTTGTTAGGTGCCATTCGAAGATATGATGAATCTTTCGGTAAAAGCTTTGAGGCATTTGCCGTTCCTACAATAATCGGGGAAATCAAGAGGTTCTTGCGTGACAAAACATGGAGTGTTCATGTGCCAAGAAGAATTAAGGAACTTGGTCCGAAAATAAGGGTGACTGTTGAGGAATTAACGACGACTCTGCACCGTTCACCAAGAATAGATGAAATAGCCGATTGTATAGGGGTTACTGAAGAAGAAGTTTTAGAAGCGATGGAAATGGGTAAAAGCTATCAAGCATTATCTGTTGATCATTCTATTGAGGCGGATTCCGATGGTGGTACGGTCACATTGCTTGATATTTTCGGAAATGTCGATGGAGGTTTTGAAAAGGTCAATCAGCGCCTAGTGCTTGAAAAGGTGCTGCATGTGTTGAGTGACCGTGAAAAGATGATCATTCAACATACTTATCTAGAAAATTTAAGTCAAAAAGAAGCGGGCGATAAACTTGGAATTTCCCAAATGCATGTATCAAGGCTCCAGCGCCGCGCAATCAAGAAACTTCAGGAAGCCATTAACGCTGAAAACTCGGAGTTAATACAGTGATCAAAGATATTCTGAGGGAAGAAAAAATAGAAGTCCTTGTCTCTCAATCCTCTAAAAACGGGATGGTTTATTGCGGTGATGATTACTTCTTTCTTCATACGAAAGAATACTTTGTGTGTGTACTGGCAGATGGGCTAGGTAGTGGGAAAAATGCTTACGAATCCTCCCATGCCGTCATCGAGGAAGTTAAACGTAATCATGAGTTGGATGTAGAATCACTAATGGCAGTATGTAATCAAGTTTTAATCGATAAGCGGGGGGCAGCCGTTTCCATTTTGAAGATATTTTATGAAAAGAATGAATTTATATACAGTTCAGTTGGGAACATCCGCTTCTTTCTGTATAATCCAAGCGAGGACCATCTTGTTTACCCTTTACCTGTTACAGGGTATTTATCCGGCAGGAAGCAAAAATACAGGACGCAGAGCTACAAATATGAACCTAATGCAAAATTCATTCTTCATTCCGATGGTCTAGAACTTAAGGGAGCTAAATCTTTTTTAAAAAGGCTTGTCCCTATCGATAAGAACGCCCAATGCATTTTAGAAAGCAGTCCAGTAACTGCAGATGATACAACTTTCATTTTAGGAAGCTTACTTTCGCCATAAATCGGAAGTGAGCTTTTTTGTAATGGATTCGCAACTTCATCCCTCATTTGCTAGACTATACATATTAGATTAAAAGCTTGGAGGTAAACATAATGATCGTTGTAGAAGATACATTAAAAGAATTGATTAAACAAATATCCAATGAGCTAACTTTGAAAAATAATCAAGTTCAAAACGTCATACAGATGCTGCAAGAGGGGAATACTGTACCATTTATTGCCCGGTATAGAAAAGAAATGACGGGTTCACTTGATGAAGTGCAGATTCGTTCCATTATGGAAAGGTGGAACTATCTAGAAAACCTTGGGCAGAGGAAAATGGAAGTTACGCGTTCGATTGGTGAACAGGGAAAATTGACGGAAGAATTAAAAAGACAAATCGAGAAGGCAACAAAACTGCAGGAAGTCGAGGATTTATACAGGCCGTTCAAGCAAAAAAGGAGAACGAAGGCGACGGTCGCTAAAGAAAAGGGGCTTGAACCACTGGCTAAATGGCTTCTTGAATGTCAAATGCAAGCTCGAGTTAGCGAAAAAGCCGCAGAATTCGTATCGGCAGAAAAAGAAGTTACTTCTATTGAAGAGGCTATTGCAGGAGCGCAGGATATCATAGCAGAACATATTTCTGATGACGCGGAATTAAGGAAGTGGATGAGGGCTGAGATTTTCAAAGCTGGAAAAATAGTTTCGGCCGTGAAAAATGAGGAGAAAGACGAGAAAAGAATCTTCGAGATGTACTATGAATATGAGGAGCCAGTTCAAAGGATCGTGCCACATCGGGTCTTAGCGCTTAACAGAGGGGAAAAGGAAGAGGTTTTACGAATATCCATTCAGCCTCGGACTGAAGTCATCATTGGTCATCTGGAACGGAAAATCATTAAAAATAACAAATCTGAAGCCCAAAGTGTCCTTAAATCAGCGATTGAGGATGGACTCAAGCGTTTGATCATGCCTTCGGTAGAACGGGAAATCAGGAAAGAGCTGACGGAAAAAGCAGAGGATCAAGCTATCCACATTTTCTCTGAAAATCTCCGGAACTTACTCCTGCAACCCCCGCTTAAAGGGAAAGTGGTCCTAGCTCTAGATCCGGCATATCGGACGGGCTGTAAATTGGCTGTTATTGATGAAACGGGAAAGGTACTCGATATTAGTGTAATCTATCCGCATCCCCCTGTTGCGAAGTTTAATGCTGCCCGCGAAAAAACGATCGAAATACTTCAGCGGTTCTCAGTTGAAATTGTGGCAATCGGCAATGGGACGGCATCACGTGAATCAGAGCAATTCATCGCGGATATTCTAAAGGAAGTGAAAGGAAATATATCTTATATCATTGTTAATGAAGCGGGGGCAAGTGTATACTCTGCCTCAGATATTGCCCGTGAAGAGTTTCCGGATCTTCAAGTAGAACAGAGAAGCGCCGTATCTATAGGTAGAAGGCTTCAAGATCCCCTTGCCGAACTTGTAAAAATTGATCCTCAATCAGTGGGGGTAGGTCAGTATCAACATGATGTGTCCCAGAAAAAGTTAACGGAATCCCTTTCTTTTGTAGTAGAGACAGCTGTTAACCAGGTGGGAGTTAACGTCAATACCGCTTCATCGTCCCTATTACAATATGTAGCTGGTTTATCAAAATCAGTTGCTCAAAATATTGTGAAGAAAAGGGAAGTGGAAGGGAAGTTTGCTAGCAGGAAGGAATTAAAGAAGATTCCCCGACTTGGCGCCAAAACATATGAACAATGCATAGGGTTCTTGCGTATCATTAATGGAGATGAACCTTTGGATCAAACCGCGATACATCCTGAGAACTACAGTGCCGTGAATAAATTGTTAAAGAAAATGGGATTCACTTCTGAGGATTTAGGCAGTGATGCACTGAATGAAGAGTTAGGTAAACTAAATCCGGCGGAATTAGTAAATGTTTTGGAAATTGGGGAAATTACGATTAAAGATATCATAGATGATTTGATGAAACCGGGAAGAGATCCTCGGGATGAATTATCAAAACCACTGCTTAAGCAAGATGTGCTAAAAATGGAGGATCTGCAAACTGGGATGGAATTACAAGGCACAGTGAGGAATGTTGTGGATTTCGGTGCGTTTGTGGACATCGGTGTTAAACAGGACGGACTTGTGCATATTTCCAAACTAAGCAATCGGTTTGTAAAGCACCCATTGGATATAGTTGCCGTTGGGGATGTTGTGACGGTTTGGGTAGAACTGGTCGACTCTCAAAAGCAAAGGGTATCTTTAACTATGCTCGAGCCAAAGAATCAAAACTAGCCTATGGTAAGCTCCTTCTATATTAGAAGGGGTTTTTTTGGGAAAGCAAATGTATGTTATATTTCGAACATAGTTGAATCTATAATCGGAGACTTTCCTTCTTTTGATAAAAAAACCAACATTGATTCAACATCTTCACTTGATAATAATCCTTTTCATAAAAGGCTTTACGGATTTGATTCTGGAACCAATTAGGCATAGCTTTTCCTCCCTTAGTTTCCTATTGTATTATTAGTCTATGTTATAATGGGTTGTCATGTTACCAAGGAAAGGGAGGGGGAAATGGATAATCTGCAATTGCAAAAACTGGTTGAAGAAATTTCGTTGAAAGACTTTAAAAAGGCCTTTAGACATGTAGCCACTTTTAACCCTCGTCTTCGAACTACAGGAGGACGATACTTGCTCCGTTCACACAATATTGAAATTAATAAGAAGTATCTTGATGAACGCGGTGTGGGAGAAATGATTGGTATCATAAAACATGAATTGTGCCATTATCATCTGCACCTCGAGAAGAAAGGGTATCAGCATCGTGATGCAGACTTTAAGCAATTACTCAAAAAAGTGGGGGCACCGAGATTTTGCGAGCCACTACAATCAAATCAAGTAAAGAGAAAGATGAATACTATTCAATATAAATGTGAAGACTGTCAGCAGGTGTATATTAGAAAAAAACGAATCGACACTACCCGTTTCGTTTGTGGTAAATGTCGCGGAACATTGATTTACCAAGGGTTTAAAGAGGGAAAAACAGAAATTTAAAAAAGACACAAAAGAACCCTTGACTTTAGGTTGTAACCTCTTTATAATCATAAGAGTCGACAAGATAACAACTTGTTCTTCACGACAAACACTAAGGTCCTTGAGCATGAAAAAGGAACCCAATTTTCATTATTCCGCAGTAGCTCAGTGGTAGAGCATTCGGCTGTTAACCGAACGGTCGTAGGTTCGAGTCCTACCTGCGGAGCCATTTTTTTGGGGAAGTACTCAAGAGGCTGAAGAGGCGCCCCTGCTAAGGGTGTAGGTCGCGTAAGCGGCGCGAGGGTTCAAATCCCTCCTTCTCCGCCAGTTACATATTTTATCAAGGCCCATTGGTCAAGCGGTTAAGACACCGCCCTTTCACGGCGGTAACACGGGTTCGAATCCCGTATGGGTCACTTTTATTCGCAAAATTATAATGCTGGTCCCGTGGTGTAGCGGTTAACATGCCTGCCTGTCACGCAGGAGATCGCGGGTTCGATTCCCGTCGGGACCGCCATTTTTTAAAAAATACTTGCTAAAATAATATTATTGTGATATAATATTAACCTGGCCATTAAAAAAGTATTTGATTGTTGGGCTATAGCCAAGCGGTAAGGCAACGGATTTTGATTCCGTCATGCGAAGGTTCGATCCCTTCTAGCCCAGCCATTTTATTTAGAGCCATTAGCTCAGTTGGTAGAGCATCTGACTTTTAATCAGAGGGTCGAAGGTTCGAATCCTTCATGGCTCACCATTTCTTTTCGCGGGTGTGGCGGAATTGGCAGACGCACCAGACTTAGGATCTGGCGCCGCAAGGCGTGGGGGTTCAAGTCCCTTCACCCGCACTGATAATTTTCTTCTTGACAACAAGTTGAAAAGGTGTTAAACTTACAAAGTCGCTTTCGCGGTCGTGGCGGAATGGCAGACGCGCTAGGTTGAGGGCCTAGTGGGGGAAACCCCGTGGAGGTTCAAATCCTCTCGGCCGCACCAATAACATCATAGAAATTAGCGCCCGTAGCTCAATTGGATAGAGCATCTGACTACGAATCAGAAGGTTGTAGGTTCGACTCCCGCCGGGCGCACCATATTTTTCGGGAAGTAGCTCAGCTTGGTAGAGCACTTGGTTTGGGACCAAGGGGTCGCAGGTTCGAATCCTGTCTTCCCGACCATTCTTTCTGGAAACACTTTAAAATTAAATGCGGGTGTAGTTTAGTGGTAAAACCTCAGCCTTCCAAGCTGATGATGAGAGTTCGATTCTCTTCACCCGCTCCATTATTGCTCTTTGAAAACTGAACAAAACAAAGCGCCAACGTTAAATTTTAAGTGAGCACACACTATTAAAAAAGCAAAATGAGCAAGTCAAACATTTCTTCGGAGAGTTTGATCCTGGCTCAGGACGAACGCTGGCGGCGTGCCTAATACATGCAAGTCGAGCGAATCGATGGGAGCTTGCTCCCTGAGATTAGCGGCGGACGGGTGAGTAACACGGTGAGTAACACG